>CATJIO010000157.1 GCA_949740725.1 uncultured Lachnospiraceae bacterium
AACTGGTCGCAACCCACCTGCCCGGCTTGCGTCTCCTAAAGTCACCGCAAATCCTTAGCCAGCAATTCACTGGGCCTTCACGACTCACTTAACCAGCGACTGAATAATATAGCAATTACGCCTCCCACTTCGTCCTCTTGCAGATCCCCTCCACATATGCTATAATAACCAAACACCATTTCGCACAAAAAGAAAGGAAACATGAATGTCAGATACTACAAAACAACTCCTCTTCGTCATTATCATGGCCGCTCTTCTTTTACTGGTAATCCCGATTTTCGAATCCCGCACTGGTAAAAGCTTCACTGAGCTCTTTTTTGGAATTCGAAAGAAGAAGCCCACCTCCAGGGACGTATCGGCTGCCGCGAAGAAGGAGCCCCACATTAATAATGGTTCTAAGGGTGAATTGACGGCTTTCGTCGCTCAACTGATCCGCTTTGCCAATAAGTACAAGCTGCGCCTGGTAGCTCCTGGTACGGTAGAGTATCAGGGGAAAACAGCAAGGCTTACCAGTATTTTAGTCGCCCCTGGAGGAATGATCGGAATTTACTGCTTAGGCTTTGGCGGTGAGATTAATCCTGGCGACAAGGAGACGGATCCATGGAAGCAGCATATGAATGGCCAGGATACCACTTTTGAAAATCCGGTTACCGTCTGCCAGGAACAGTATAAGCTAGTAGTTTCTGCCATGGAGGCTGCGGGTATCCAGGGAAGTTTGAAAATTGTTACTGTTTTTACCAACCCTCGGGCCACGCTCCACGCGTATCCTGCATCAGTCTATACGCAGAAACGTTTTATGGAAGAACTAAAGGCCAATACTGCGTTAAGGAGCGGTTCGCTGGACATCGAAAAAACGGCTCTAGCTCTGGCTGAGCTGGCGAATGTAAAGAAACGTGAACAGGAGGCCGCAAAAAAGCGTGCAGAATACAAAAAATCCAGCAAGCGCCGGTAGCTGGTAAACAAAGAGGCAGTTATTCGTTTGCATTCCATCTGCGGATAACTGCCTTGTATAATTTTTCAGACTTTTCCTCTCAGTAAACGGGGAGCACACGGTTATGTTTCATAGCATTCCAGTGCCTTGCAGAATCATAAGCCTGAGGTGTGTATCATCTTGTCCACTGAGCGTATGGTTTCTTTTTGATTCTATCATACCGCTAACGCGGTGATCCCAAAGTATGCGATGACGATAATTCCCAGTACAATCCGGTAATAGCCGAAGAATTTAAAATCGTGGTTCCGGATATATCCCATTAAAAACCGTATGGAGTACACGGATACGAAAAATGCAACGATCATTCCCAGTAAAAGATATCCCACCTGCACCAGAGTGAAAGAATTTCCGCTAAGGAAAAATTTCATAATCTTCAGCAAGCTGGCACCGAACATCACCGGAATTCCCAGAAAGAAGGAGAACTCTGCCGCCACTCCCCGAGAGCATCCTAAGATCATGGCTCCCAGAATTGTGGAACCAGAGCGGGAGGTTCCTGGCACCAAGCTCAGCAGCTGAAATAAGCCGATATACAAGGCGGTCTGGAAAGATACCTGGCTGGTCTTCTGGATGGAGAAAGACGCTCCTGCATTCCGATTCTCCAGCACGATAAAGAGCACTCCATAGATAATCAGAGTCGCCGCTACCACGTAGGCGTTCATCAGATGTTCCTCCATCCAGTCATTAAACAAAAGCCCCAAAATCGCCGCTGGGATGCAGGCTACCATAATCTTCATCCAAAGAACGATTGTAGCATTCACCGCGGCAGGCTTTTTTCTCCTGGAAAAGGGATTCAGCTTATCAAAATACAGAAGAACCACTGCCAAGATCGCTCCCAGCTGAATCACAACAAAAAACACATCCAAATAAGCCTTGGGTTGGTCCATATGGATAATCTCATCCACGAGAATCATATGCCCGGTGCTGCTGATAGGAAGCCACTCGGTAAAGCCCTCTACAATTCCCTGTACAATTACCTTTAATATCTCTACCACACTCATACATCCATGCCCTTCTGTCTGATATTCTCGATCTGCCAGTCTATCGGATCCAAGCCCTGTGCCTTCAAAAATTCATTCGTCCTGCTGAAATGGCGACACCCAAAAAATCCTTGGGATGCGGAAAATGGACTAGGATGGGCCGCTTCCAATATCAGATGCTTTGGATTATTCAACAGCGCTTTCTTCATCCGGGCCGGTCTTCCCCAGAGGAGGTAAACGATGGGACGATCCTGTCCATTCAACACCTGGATCGCCGCGTCGGTAAAGGTCTCCCACCCCAGATTCCGGTGAGAATTGGCGGCATGAGCCCGAACAGTTAACACAGTATTTAAAAGCAAAACTCCCTGATCCGCCCACTTTTTCAAATATCCATTATCTGGAATATAGCATCCCAAATCATCACTGAGCTCCTGGTAGATATTTCCTAATGACGGCGGAACCGCCACTTCAGGCCTTACGGAAAAGCTTAATCCATGAGCCTGACCTACGCCATGGTAAGGATCCTGGCCCAGTATGACTACTTTTACCTTATGCAGGGGAGTAAAGGCAAATGCATTAAATATATCATCTGCCGCTGGAAATATCTTCCTGCTTTCGTATTCCGACTTTACCGTTTCATAAAGCTGACGGTAATATGGTTTCTTAAATTCTCCGCTTAATGGCTGCAGCCAATCATTATCAATCGCTGCCATGATCATCCTTCTTTCTCTTTTGTATTTGACCCTGTCTGTACTACAGCCGCACAGGCACGCCCCGTCCAGCCAGGTACTTCTTAAGGGACAGGATCTCCAGCTCTTTATAGTGAAACAACGACGCCGCTAGCGCTGCGTCCGCCTTCCCCACAGTCAATGTATCGTAAAAATGCTCCATGGTTCCTGCGCCGCCGGAGGCGATGACCGGGATAGGCACATGTTCCGCCACCATTTGGGTCAGCTGATTATCATATCCGGCCTTTGTCCCGTCGCAGTCCATACTCGTCAGGAGAATCTCTCCTGCTCCCATCCGGCTGGCTTTTACCGCCCACTCTACTGCATCCAGACCAGTGTCGATCCGACCGCCGTTTTTATAGACATTCCATCCGCCGCCCTTGCGCCGCTTTGCGTCAATAGCTACCACCACACATTGACTTCCAAACTTATCCGCTGCCTTCGAAATTAATTCCGGTTCATTAATGGCCGAGGAATTAATGGAAATCTTATCTGCTCCTTCCCGCAGAAGCATCCGGAAGTCCTCCACCGTGCGGATCCCCCCTCCCACAGTAAAGGGGATAAACACGGTCTCCGCCACCTTCCGCACCATATCCACCACCGTTTCCCTGGCATCAGAGGTTGCCGTAATGTCCAGAAAGACCAGTTCATCCGCTCCGGCCTTATCATAAGCTGCCGCAACACTAACCGGATCGCCGGCGTCCTTTAAATTTACAAAATTTATACCTTTTACCACTCGTCCCTGGTTCACATCCAGGCACGGAATAATCCGCTTCGTTAACATGATGCCTCCTTAATTCTCCCGTAAGTCTTTCGTTCGTGGATTCTCCGTCTGGATAAAATTCCTTAAAATCTGAAGCCCCACCTGGCCACTTTTCTCCGGATGGAATTGACAGCCAAACAGATTCCCCTTCTCAACTGCAGCGTGGATCTGGACACCATGCTCCACTGATGCCGCTACAATGGAAGGATCTTCCGCCTTGAGATAATAGGAGTGGACAAAGTACACATAGGCGCCTGGGGAAATATTCTGAAACAGTCGGGAATTAGGAGCGTTCTCCAGGCGATTCCATCCCATATGGGGGATCTTTAATCCCGGGCTGGGCGGAATCCGCAAGATTCGCCCCTGCAAAATCCCCAATCCTTCTGTTTCCCTGGACTCATCGCTTCCCTGAAATAAAAGCTGCATCCCTAAACAAATACCTAAAAAGGGGGTCCCTGCCTCTACCACCTGACGGATTACTGGAGCCAAATCGTATTGACGAAGCTTTTCCATAGCGTCTCCAAAAGCACCCACACCGGGGAGAATCACCCGATCTGCCTGTAAGATCACCTTCTCATCCCGGCTAATTACCGCCTGCTCTCCCAGCGCGGCCAAGGCTTTCTCTACACTTCTTAAATTTCCTGCATCATAATCAATGACTGCTATCATGGCCCTTTTCATCCTCTCTGCCTAAGGCTGCTGATAAATGCTACCGACTGCTGCTCTACAGAAGTAGACCGCTCCTTTATCTGGGAGGGTATCTGGAATAGCTGTGCATTTACCCGGAACAGCCAAGACTTTTGGTTAAAAAATACTGTCTTCTCAAATGGCCACCGGATCACCGTAGGGGTGAGAAAGCCCTCTCCCAACTCCAAAACCACCAAGCTCCGGTTCAAGGTTAGGGTCAGCCATTTGCGGTAGTCTCTCCAGCTGGGAAGATATCCTTCCTCGATATATGACTCTGTCTGAATAGTATTCCCTGTTAGAGGCTCACCGCAATGGGGACAAATCTCATCCGGTATCTCCCCCTCCTCCCAGATATCTTTGGTACATGCCTGTGAGCATTGGCGCCAGTGGATATTTCCACAAGGCGCAGTTATCCTGGTTCTGTCAAATCGGGACTCATATATTCCACCGTCGGTGAGTGTTGTTACAATAAAATAGTCCTTTTTCCCGACCAGCTCATATAACTGATCATACGCCTCCTGAATTGCCTGATTCGGGACATCGGAAAGCCTTCCGCTTAGTCTCCATTCTCCGCCGATTCCAATTAATACGTACTGTGCCTCATCCAGCTTCTCCTTCAGAAAAGCCGCATCCTCTCTCTGGTTCATGGCGTCATCCTGCCTCTGTTTCATTTCTAATTTTGTTTCCGTTTTATCTTACCACATCCTTTAAAAGAAGACAACAAAAAAGAATCCTGCTGTCAAGATTCTTTCCTGTGTATTAATCGTTACTTTGACGTATCTTTATTCGCTCTTCGGTATTCCTTCGGCGACATTTTATAGTATTCCCGAAAAATCCGGTGAAAATAGCTGGTATTGTCATAGCCTACAGCTCCACTGATTTCTGCCACGGCCAAACGAGTGTTCATCAACAGATATTCTGCCTGATTCAGCCGCTTGATCTGAAGAAGGTCTTTATAGTTCTGACCAGTCAGCTTCTTTATCGTCCTGGATAGCCAATACACATCAAAGCCCAGCAGAGCGGAAAGTTCTCCTAACTGCCCGTCCCGATAATTTCCATCAATGTACCGCAGCACATGGAGGATTAGATTCTGCTCAAAAGATTGTGAACTTCCCTCCAGACGATCGGTGTAATTCGCCAGCTGGATAAACAACAATCTCACCATATTCTGGTTCATCGCCTGCTTATTAGGCAGCGCGTGAAAGAGCGTCCAAACTAAATTTTCCATGAGATTTTGAATCGGAAGGACGTCTGCTACCTGAAAATGAAGGTAATGGTCATAACCGTGATCTTCACACAGGCAGTCTCGCAAAAAATTCCGAATCAAGTTCTCCTTTTCTCCCACCATCCGAAAAGCAGTAGAAAAAAACTCTGGAAGGATGATAAAATGTACGGCCAGATCTGACTCTCCAGCCGGGTGCATTTCATGGGCAGCATCTGGATGCAAAAATAGTAGCTCTCCCTCCTTTAAAATCAGTTTCCTCTCATCGATCAAATGAATGGTCTCTCCCTGGCACATATAGACCCCATTGATATAATTGCGCCAGTGTCTGGGAAGATGCTTAAAACGCGGTTGTATCCTGAGCTGAACCAACTTCCCTGCATCCAGCATTTTCTTTCTGTCAACCACTATACGGGCTCTCTCCGTATATCGGGAGTAATCTGCCTCCCTCTTTCCTGACAGGATCTCTTTCTCTTCTTCTGTAATTTCACTTAGCTGTCTGACTAATTTTGGATTCATATTGGCCTCTTCACCTCAAAGCAGCACTTTGATTTTTCTTTTACCTTATATACGTATGAATCGATAAATTGTGACAGCATTTTTCGACTTTATCTCTTCTTTTTTCTTATAATTCTCATTATTTCTCTAACTTTTCTTAATGAATCCCATTACAGCATTCACACGGCTTCTGCACGGTCACCCCGCCACCTCTTCCTGAAGCCTCTGGAGGATTCCCTCAAGGCTGGCCTCCTGGGCGATACAGTCTGCGTGGTAACCGCAAGCCTGAAGGGCATCTGCCGTAATTCTGCCAATGCAGCACAGCCTGGCCCGGCTTAAGTGCTGGAGATAAGGAGCAACGCTGCGCACCCCGGAGGCGCTGGCAAATACTATAAAATCCAGTTCCTCTCCCAAGGTCTTCAGCCAAACATCTGTTCCCTTCTGCAAAGATACTCCTCCCATCCATTCTGGCTCTACATCATAAATCGGCAGATTCTGACAGAAAATCCCCCTTTCTTCCAAAATATCCGGCAACTCCCTGGTTCCCTGAAGCGCCCTGGGGATCAGGACTCGTTCACCTTCTCTCAGCCGCTCAGCCAACCCTTCTGCCAGCTCACGGCTGCTAAATCCTTGAGGCACATAATCCGCCTGGAGATAAAATTCTCTCAGCGCCTGCTCCGTACCCCTTCCAATAGCAGCAATCTTTAATCCCCCCAGACTTCGCAGATCTCCCTTCCCTCCATTTGCCGAACAGTAAGAGAGTAATCGTTCCAGGTAAATCTGCACTCCATTAGCACTGGTAAATACCAGCCAGGTGTACTCGTTCAGACGGTGGAAGCTTTCCTCGATCTCCGGATCAGACAGCCATTTGATTCGCAACCGGCAAAGACGGTGCATTGCCGCCCCCCTGTCCTTTAGGAGCCTTTCCAGACGCTCGCAAAAGTGGTCAGTTCCCACAAGCCCCACTCTAACGCCTTCCATAGGCTTCTTACCAAACCAGCGCAGATCGAGGGCCGCCGTCCTACCTACCACGATAACCGCCGGCGGCCTCACGCACTCTGCCTCTGCCCTCCTCTGTATGTCTGAAAGTCTACCTGACACTCTCCTCTGGCCGGGAAGCGTGCCATTCTCGATCACCGCTGCAGGTGTATCCGGGCTCCATCCTTGCTTCATCAGCCCATCGCAGATTTCTCCTAAGCGGCTGATTCCCATTAAAAATACTGTGGTTCCTCCCCATTCCTTCAGCTGATAAAATTCCTGCGGCAGTTTTCCGTCGCCCTGGGCATGTCCAGTGATCACCTGAAAACCCCGGGATAGATCCCGGTGTGTAATGGGAATCCCTGCTGACGACAGCACCGCCACAGAAGAGCTGATTCCTGGGACTACCTCATAACTTATTCCAGCCTCCTTAAGCGCCATAGCTTCCTCCCCGCCTCTTCCAAAGACATAAGGATCTCCCCCCTTTAAACGCACCACCATTGCACCGGCTTTGGCCTTGCTAATCAATAGACGGTTGATCTCCTCCTGGCTTTTACCATGCCGCCCTTTCTCCTTCCCCACGAAAATCTTCTCGCAGCCTTCCTTTCCATAATGCAGGAGGCCTTCTGAGGCCAAATGATCGTAGATAATACAGTCGCAACAGCTTAACAGCTCTGCACCCTTTACGGTAATCAGGCCTTCCTCCCCTGGCCCGGCTCCTACCAGGTAAACCTGTCCCTTCATCTATCCACCTCATTTCCCAATAATGATGCCGCCAGCCGCCGCTCCGGATCCTGAAAGGAGAACCCGCGCGTCTGCGCTTGTCTGATTCTACCTTCCCGCTCATAAATTCCTCTGAGAAAGCGCTCCCCATCCTCATTAATCTGGCAGTATACCCCCACCGGCTGATGGCAGCCAGCGGAAAGTAACTTTAAAACCAGCCGTTCCGATTCCAGCTGTTTAAGCGCAGTCTGGTCGCATACTGCCGCTGCCAACCGGCTGCAGGGATCATCTTTCCGCCCCTCTACGGCCAGGATTCCCTGGCCGCCGGCAGGAATCATCTCTTCCGGCGAAAAATAGCGATATCGATACCGTCCCTTTCTGGTCTCTTGAAGCTTTAAACGCTCCAGCCCAGCCCCGGCCAGGATGATCCCATCGTATCTGCCCTGCTCCAGTTTCTCCAGCCGGGTAAGCACATTCCCCCGGAGATTTTCGCATACCAGGCTGCGCCCTGGCCAGAGAAACGCGCCAAGGCTTTCTATCTGAAGCTTTCGGCGCAGGCTGGAAGTGCCGATCCGAAGCGGCCCCTGTCCTTCACTCCAACATTGGTTGTCTTCCATGGATACCAGTACGTCCCGTACGTCCCCTCTGGGAAGCACGCTTACGATCTCCAAACCTTCTGCCAATTCTGTTGGAAGATCCTTCGCGCTGTGCACGGCCAAATCAATTTCTCCCTGCAGAAGGGCCTGCTCAAACTCAACGATAAACACACCCTTCCCTCCAAACGCCACCAACGGCTGATCTAAAATCTTGTCCCCCAAAGTTCTCCTTGGAACCAGCTTATATTCTAAGTCCGGATGGCATTCTCTCAGCGCCTCCACCACTAACATAGTCTGCGCTACAGATAAGTCGCTTTCCCGCGTACCGATTCGAATCGTTCTTTTCATTCCACTCTATTCTCTTTCTTAATCGTTCTTTGTTCACAGCTCCCTTCCGCTGTCTGCTTTCCTTCTGACTCTGCAAGGCTTTTCCTATTCTGGCTCAAGGCCAGCTTTTTCTCCAGAATTTCCTCCGGCAGCTCCCCCTCCCCTACCAATCCATCATAAAAAAGCTGGGTAAACAGCTGCTCACGAAGTTGTGAATCCTTCACCACGTCCTTTATTCTCTCCCGCAGACTGCCCAGTCTCCGCACCAGCTTTCCCATAAAAGGAGGCATAAGCCCCTCCAGATAGCCCCGCAGATATTTGGCTGCAGCAGGACTGCTCCCACCGGTAGAGATGCCGATAACCACATCTTCCTGACGAACAATACTGGAAAAATAAAAGGTTCCACTCTCACTGCCGTCTGCTGTATTCACCGGAATCCGATGTTTTCTGCAGTAAGCAGCCAGCTCCTCATTGAATCCGGCGTCATCGGTGGCGCAGACCGCCAGAGTCATTCCCCGGGCATCCTGAATCACAGCCTGGCGCGATATCAGGCAGATGTTCCCATTCCCTTCTGCCAGCCTCCGCAACTCCTCACAAAATTCCGGCGCCACCACCAGAACCTTCGCTCCAAATTCCGCCAGGACCCGGCTCTTCCTGCAGGCTACCCGGCCTCCCCCTGCCACCAGGCAGGCAGCCCCATCCAGCTGGATAAACAAAGGAAAATACGCCATCTTCTCTCCTCCCCCTTCTCGGGCGCATGGTTATCGTTCAAAACTGCTCCATGTATTATACAAAAAAACCAGGGGTTTGAAAACCCCTGGTTTACATCATCGTTGCTTTTGCATTACAGAACCTTACTTAGAAATGCTTTCAACCGTTCATTTTGGGGATTCCCGAAGAATTCCTCCGGCGGCGCTTCTTCTAGGAAGTTTCCACCCTCCATAAACATCACCCGGGTAGCTACCTCCCTGGCAAACCCCATCTCATGGGTAACTACCACCATGGTCATCCTCTCTCTGGCTAGATCCCGCATAACATTCAGCACTTCACCCACCATCTCTGGATCCAGCGCAGAGGTAGGCTCGTCAAACAGCATTACATCCGGCTTCATTGCCAATGCCCGGACGATGGCGATCCTCTGCTTCTGCCCGCCGGAAAGCTGGCTAGGGTAAGCATGCGCCCGGTCAGCCAGCCCCACCCGCTCCAGCAAAGCCATAGCTTCTTTCTCCGCCTCACTTTGACTCTTCTTCTGGAGCTTCATGGGGGCCAATATCATATTTTTCAAAACATCCATATGGGGAAACAGGTTAAATTGCTGAAATACCATCCCCATCTTCTGTCGGTGCAAGTCAATATTTATCTTGGGATCTGTAATATCCGCACCTTCGAAATAGATGTGCCCGGCAGTAGACTCCTCCAACCGGTTTAGGCAGCGGAGGAAGGTGCTTTTCCCAGAGCCGGAAGGCCCCACCACAAAGACCACGTCGCCTTTATCAATATCCAAATTGATTCCTTCCAGTACCTTTAAATCGCCGAACTGTTTTCCCAGTCCCTTTACCTGGATCAGAGGGCTTCCATAATCAACGCTCACTTTGACGCAGCCTCCTTTCCAGAATTTGAATCAGCCAGGAAAACAAAAGAACCAATCCCAGATAAATCAACGCCACTGCAATCAGCGGGGTAAAGGCGTCATACGTACGGCTTCGGATAATATCGCCACCCTTAGTCAAATCTTGAAGCGCAATATAGCTGCCCACCGAAGTCTCCTTTAAAAGAGAGATGAACTCATTTCCCAGGGCAGGAAGCACATTTTTGAAGGCCTGAGGCATAATAATGTACCACATAGTCTGTACATAATTAAAGCCCAAGCTTCTCCCTGCCTCGAATTGTCCCTGGTCGATGGACATAATCCCGCTCCGAAAAATCTCCGCCACATAAGCCCCGGAGTTGATTCCAAAGGAAATCACGGCCACCAGCACCTTGCTGATTTTCACTGGGCCGAAAATAACAAAGTAAATAATCATCAGCTGGACCAGCACAGGCGTTCCACGGATAACCGTCAGATAGATTTTGCAGATCCCATTTAACAGCTTCAGTTTCCCTGTCTTGTCATAAGTCGATCGAACCACTGCAATCAAGAAACCGATGGCAATGCCGATCAGCACCGCAAATAGCGTAACCTCTAACGTTACCTTTAAACCATCGGTAATGTATTTCCAACGGTCATCTTTAATAAAGTTTAAATAGATCCCCTGGCTCATCCAGACCTTCCCTTCTTTTTCCCCTGCAGCTCACAGGCTGGCATTCGTTCCTACTCACAGCCTGCTGTTCACCCTTTGCAAGCTGTCCCCCGCAGATTAATTACTCTGCAGAAATATATTTCGCTACAATCTCATCCAGTGCACCAGACTCCTTTAACTCTGCCAATGCTCCATTGATCTGATCCAACAGCTCAGTATTGCCTTTCTTTACCGCAATAGCATATTCCTCCTCTGCATAGGCGGCATCCAACAGCTTTAACCCTTCGTTTTCACTTACGAATACCTTGGCCGGCTCATTATCAATAATCACTGCGTCTACTTTGCCCTGAAGCAACGCCTGCACTGCATCCACGCCCTTGGGATAGCGGTCAACATTTTCATCACCAAAGTCATCACTTGCATAAATATCGCCAGTTGTACCCTGCTGTACGCCGATAATCTTCTCCGCCAGATCATCCGGACCAGCAATCTCACTGCCTTCTGTTACGATAATTACCTGTACCGCGGTAGCATAGGTATCTGAAAAATCTACATTTACCAGCCGATCCTCTGTCACTGTCATGCCAGCGGCGCCGATATCCGCCTTACCGGACTGCAATTCTGGAATAATGGAGTCAAAGGCGATATCCTCGATCACCAGTTCCATGCCTAGATTCTCCGCAATAGCTCCTGCAATCTCTGCATCAATCCCTACGATGTCGGATCCATCTGGGCCAGTCATGCTGCTGTCATGATACTCATATGGCGGGAACTCTGCGTTAGTTGCCATAATCAGCTGCTTTCCCTCTGCAGCATCCGCTTTCTCCTCCTCTGCCGCTGTGGTGTCTTCTGCCTTGGCGGCTGTGTTGCCTTCTGCTGTCGTCGCATCAGGCGCTGCAGCTGCTGTCGTCTCGGAAGCGCCCCCTCCGCATGCAGATAAAGAAGCAGCGCAGGCAGCTGCCATTAACAGGCATAAAACTTTCTTTTTCATAATGATTTCCTCCTCACAGAACCTATGGATGCATTTTTATGCATTCTTTTTAATAAATTAATAATCGGTAACGCTATTCATTATATAGCATTTTCAAAAATAATCAAGAGAAAATCAGTGGAAAGACGGAAGAAATGTGGTATACTTTGAAATAAGGAGGCTTTGGAATCTATGTTATCCCGATTTTTTGCTGCCACCGCCTGGCCTATGCCAATGGTGCAGCCTGGTTCATTTTTTCACTTCGCCTTGGCCATTGTGGGAATCGCCGCTGCGGTGAAGCTGGCGTTCCTTTTGTCCCGACGAAAAGCTCCCTGTGAAGCTGCCGTATTAGCGGCCAGCGGTGTGGCTCTGGCTATTTTTGAACTGTATAAGCAGGGGTTTCTATATTATGTGGTTTATGACGAGCATTTTAACTGGTGGTACTTCCCCTTCCAGCTCTGCAGTGTCCCCATGTACTTGTGTCTGATCTATCCATGGCTGAAAAACCACCGCTCAGCAGAGAAAATATTGGCCACTTTCCTGCAGGATTTCGGACTGCTGGGGGGAATCATGGCACTTGCCGTGCCGGATGGACTTTTCCATCCCTACTGGACCTTAACGCTCCATGGATTTTTATGGCATTTTCTCCTGATCTTTCTCGGGGTTTACTGTGGCAGAAGAGTGTTGTCTGACGGCGGAGCCCGCGGGTTTCTCCGAATGCTGCCGTTATATGGATTCTGTTGCGGTATTGCCATATTCATCAATACCATGGTACAGCTTTGCCTATATCCTCAGGATTACAGCGACTTATTTTATATTAACTGCTTTTTTCCCTCCGAACAGCCTCTTTTCCGGAGTATTTCTCTGACCTTTGGCAATCTGTGGGGACACCTCCTGTATGTGCTGTGCTCTTGCTTCGGCGCAGGGATCATCCATTTGATGTGGGCTAAATTTGTACCGCCCTCCCAAAAATAGCCTCTCTAATCAGCCCTTTTCACACAAGCTTATCTTTGGCAGCGTTTGCCCCCGTGGGAAACGCTGCCAGCTACAAACGTGTTCGAAATGGGGTCATCTTTCACCTTTTGCGTTCATAGATATACACATTCCTGCAGATTCGCCCCTGTTCTGCCCTCCCCTTATGAATTCCAATCTGTTGAAACCCACACTTTTCAAACAGGCTTTGAGATATGGTATTGTATTCCAGAATCTTAGACTTGATACAATTCAGCCCAAGTTCGCCGAAAGCATAGGGCACCAGTGTATTTACCGCATCCTCTCCATATCCGTTTCTGCGGGCAGATTTTCTGATCTTGATATAAATCTCCGCCGCTCCACTGCCCCAATCGATATGGGAAAGCAGGATTACCCCTAAGCCAATGCAGGGATTTTCCTGAGCGGCAATAATTCTGCGCAGGTCGCCTGCCCTGTCCAGCCGGGCATCGAACCAGGCTATGGGATGTACATAGGAGGAGGCCCTGAGATAGCCGCCAGTAACCTTTGCGATATCCGGGTCCTGGCTCAAGCTCAGCAAAAGCTCTCTATCCTGCTCTTCTGCAGTCCGGAGAATCACTTTATTTCCCGCAATCCTCATATCATGAGCGCCCCCTTTCCCTCACCTGTGCCCTTCGATTCACTGTCCGCAAAATATTCCCGGTGCGTTTGCTCTGCATCTCCATGTTTCCTACAATAGTATAACGGGAAATCCTGAGAATTACAAATAGTTCTTGCAAGCTAAGGCGGCCGCAACTTGTCCTTGACTTCTCGGGATTCCATACTAAAATATACATTATAAGCACAATTAGAATTGAACTAAGAAGGAGGATATGGGGAATCTTTACCAATGTAAGGATTCCTCTGATTTTGACATGAAACAATCTGAAGAATTACGCCGTCTGCTGGAGTCTATCGACCGCCGAAGCTATCCAGCCTATAAGTCAGCCCAGGGAAGCTATGACTTCGGCAGTTTTATCCTGTCTATTGACCATGTACAGGGAGACCCCTTTGCCTCTCCCTCTAAGGTAAGCGTCACTGTATCCCATCAGAAAGCAGGCTATCCCGCCGACTATTTCGATCAGCCCTGGAAGAAAACCGCCCTGGAGGACTATTTGGTGCGGCAGTTTGGGAGGGAAATTGCGCAGTTTAATTTTAAGGCAAAAGGTTCCGGAAAAAGCGGCCTCATCGCCATCAGCTCCCCGGGGCCGGAGATTCTCTCCCGCACTGCCTGTGAATGCGGAAAAAACGGCATCACCGCCCGGTTCGAGGTAGGCTTTCCCGCCAATGGCCGCACCATCAACTCTGGCGAGCTGATCCGGATCTTATTTGATTTCCTTCCCCGGTGCGTCCGCAGTGTATTTTTCTATAAAAGCCGTAAGCCAGAGGAGGTGCAGGCGGTTATCCACCTTTCTGAGGATCAGCACACCATCCGTGAGGAATTAAAGAAGCACAAGCTGATATCCTTCGTGGCAGACGGCGCTGTGCTAGCTAGAGAAAGCGGTATATCCAGCCGTCCCATGAAGGACAGCGTCCCCTTCGCCTCCCCGGAATCCTTGCGCGTCACTTTCGATCTTCCCCACAAGGGACGGATCACCGGGATGGGGATCCGGGAAGGGATCACCCTGATCGTCGGCGGAGGCTATCACGGAAAGTCTACTTTGCTAAAAGCGTTGGAGCTGGGGGTATATGACCACATCGCCGGAGACGGCCGGGAGTATGTGATTACCGATGATACAGCGGTAAAGCTGCGTGCAGAGGACGGCCGCAGCATCAATCAGGTAGACATCTCTCTTTTCATCAATGACCTGCCCAATAAAAAGGACACCCATAGCTTTTCCACTGCAGATGCCAGTGGCAGCACCTCCCAGGCAGCAGCTGTGATCGAGGGCTGGGAGTCTGGCGCCCGGGCCTTCCTCATCGACGAGGATACCTCCGCCACAAATTTCATGCTGCGGGATGAGCTGATGCAGCAAATTATCAGCCGGGACAAAGAACCCATCACTCCCTTTATCGAGCGTGCCAGGGGATTACTGGAGAATGCCGGTATTTCTACTGTAATGGTAGCCGGAAGCTCTGGAGCTTATTTTTACATCGCAGATACCATTATCCAGATGGACTGCTATCGCCCTCAGGATATCACCCAGCGCACCAAGGCAGCCTGCGCTCAGTTCGGCGCTGACCCCACTGTAAATGCACCGGGCTTCAAGCTCCCTCCCAAGGGACGAAAGCTTTCCACAGGTAAGGGCCTGAACCCAGCATCCCGCGCTGCCGCTGCTTCCCCTGAAACCACCTCCAGGACCTCATCTGCCTCCCATGGAAGATATGACCGCGGTCAGGGAAGGGGCCGGGAGGTCCGGGAAGATCGGATTAAGACGAAAGTATATGGGAAGGATTCCCTCCAAGTAGGAAAGGAGCAGGTAGAGCTTCGCTTCGTGGAGCAACTGATTCACAATGAACAGACTGCAGCTCTGGCACAAATGGTTCGCTTCTGTGTGGAGAAGCAACTGTTTGCCCGGTATACACTGGTTCAGATCGTAGATACGCTGACTGCACAGATTGAAAAGGGCGGTCTTCCTGCTATCAGCGATTCCTCCTATGCCGCTATGGGACTCTGTATGCCCAGGAGGCAGGAAATCTTTGCGTGTTTGAATCGATATCGAGGGTAAAAATAATAACAAAATTATGAGATAAGGCTTAACCGCAAAAAACCGCCCCGGAATCTCTTCCGGAGCGGTTCTCCTTTTCGAATAGCACAAAATACGTTCTAATTACTTCAGGGTAACCTTTGCGCCCTCGCCCTCTAACTTAGTCTTGATATCCTCAGCCTCTTCCTTAGAAGCGCCAGCCTTAACTACCTTCGGAGCGCCGTCTACTACGTCCTTAGCTTCCTTTAAGCCTAAGCCAGTAACTTCACGAACAACCTTGATAACCTTAACCTTGTTGGGGCCAACCTCAGTTAACTCTACGTCAAACTCGGTCTTCTCCTCAGCTGCCTCTGCCGGGCCTGCTGCTGCTACCACAACGCCTGCTGCTGCAGATACGCCAAACTCTTCTTCACATGCTTTTACTAAATCATTTAACTCTAATACGGATAATTCTTTAATCGCCTCAATAAACTCAGCGGTGGTTAACTTTGCCATTTTTATTTCCTCCTGTTTATAATTTTCATTTCTTAATGTTTCCTATACCTGTTACCGGGCATTACGCCTCTGCGCTCTTGCTCTCAGCGATCTGATTAATCACACGAGCGAAATTGGTAATCGGGGACTGGATGCTTCCCAGCAGCTTTCCAAGCAGTTCTTCTCTGGACGGAATCGTCGCAACGATCTGGATTCCCTTAGCATCGTAGTAAGTTCCTTCTACCACGCCTGCCTTTAACTCCAGCTTATCCGCCGTCTTAGCAAACTTCGCTAATATTCTGGCCGGCGCAGTTGCATCGGACTTGGAAATTGCCAGTGCGGTAGGTCCCTCTAAATCCGGCTCTAACGCAGCAAATACAGTATCCTTCGCGGCACGCTTGATCAGAGTATTCTTAAAAACCTTATAAGAAACCCCGGCTTCTCTTAACTGCTTTCTCAGCGCAGTATCCTGCTCTACCGTTAAGCCGCGGTAATCCACAACCACTGCGGAAGTCGCACCGTCAAATAATGCAGCAATCTCATCTACAATCGGCTGCTTTAACTCAACTTTTGCCATGTTCTCTACCTCCTTTTAAATTTACGAATATCCCCGGAATCACATCCGAAAACACTCTTCGGAGACTGCAAAAAGAAACCTTCCTGACACAAGGACAGAAAGGTCTTACAAAATTCTCATATGAGCTTTGTAGATTCCTCGGCAGGCGTTATCATCTTATGCCATACGGCACCTGCTGTCTTTGGCAGTCAACACGATGTAGTTTAGCATAGAATTAGCGGGTTGTCAATGGTTTTCTTTTGCGCCTTTTGAAAATTAGGGGGCATTGATAAATTGCTTTTTAGGTATTTGCGGTGGCTTTAGGAGTCGTAGGCTATGGTAGGTTGCGACCTGTTAGGAGTCGCAAGCTGTGAGGTGGAGGTGCGGGCGCAGAAGTCCCCCGGCAAGCCCCTGGCGGGGGTTCCTGCTAGATTCGTTCACTCCGTTATAATTTAATATGTATCGAATATTCTTGGGTGAATGGTTAAACTTAGGATTGATTAACAAACATAGCTCCTAATTTCTAAGTTTCCGTTCATCTTATTGCCATAGATGAATGGCGTATATAAATACACGGTTATCGCCTTTAGAAAGTGCGAATTTAGATGGACGAATATGGGATATTTCGTAAATTAAATCGGAAGGGTATGGTGTAGAAATAGTCATTGGATAGATATAAACGAATGGGGAAGTTCTCAAAAAAGTAGTCTATGCGTGACTCTTTTGGAGATTACTTTTGCC
>CATJIO010000158.1 GCA_949740725.1 uncultured Lachnospiraceae bacterium
ATGGTTGTCATATGGATTATGGATAAAGATCATATCCGGGTGACGCTGGGCAAAGTTATATTCATCATATCTGGTGATGGGGACATAATCTGGATAGAGTTCTCCCTCATCATGCATCTCTGTAAAATTGCCTTCTGGATCCCGGTCATAATATGGAATAGGAATAACATAAGCGTTGCAATTTGGATCCTCATCAGCGGCTTTCCATACGCTTTCAAGGGAGTCCCACATGGATGCTTTATAGGGCAGAAAGACAGCTTCGATTTGCACAGAGATATCGTTTTTTATGCTGTTTTCCATTTGGGTTAATGATTTATTTAAGGTTTTCTGTATTTTATGTGTATTAACTGAAGGAAGCATTCGAATCTGCTCATAGGTCTGATAGAGCAGTTCACAGTAGCTTTCCAGGAAGGGGATAGTACTGCAGCCTTCACCCTCTTCGGATTCGATCATCTCGCCCAGTTCAATAGCGCCAGCCTGGCACTGCTCCAGGAGATCAGAAGCCAAGGATGTGTTTTTGGATTCCAAGGCCCTTTTTATCTCATTGTGGGCGGTTCGAAGTACAGAGATGAAATGGGTGGCTTGTTTGAGTTTTGCTTTCCTCATGATGTGTTCCTCGAAAATTTCTTACATGATTTTTTACGCTGTTCCCATCTGCCTATGGCATCTGTTCACTGCCGGTTCCCCTCCAGAGGGGCTTTTCTTGGCCTTTCGGCCAATTCACCTTGCGGCCTTATCAAAGCGGTCATAACCAGAAAAATCCCTGCATGCAGGTTTATTTGCTTCTGTCATCGTTGACAGGCAACTTGCTAAGGCAAAATAAGGCATATTGGTCATCTTCTTTGATGTGGGGGATTCCCACAGAGATCAAATCCAATGATGCGGAATGGTATGAATGATTCCGCTTCGCTCCCTGCTACGTCATGAAATTTCCATCTACATGGATAAATAGAATTCTTATCTCTCATGTTCACAAGGTCCTGGCATATCCAATGCGCAGTGTTCCATTTTGGAAGGGACTGCCTTCTAATGCCGACTTGTCTTTTTATCATCATGAACCCGCTGTCAGTCCTCTCCATGGTTCTCCATGATTTGTTGGTGAAACCTTCGTGTGCTCACACCACACATCCCTGCATGGGCGGTTGCCTTGCCATAACCGGTTTATCCTGCATAGTGTGTAATGGTTCAATACCAAGGTTTATCTGACAAACTGTTCTTTTGATCTATTTTTTTATTTATTGCTCTGGTACTGTCTGCATTCTGTCCAGTGAAACTCCAAAAAATGTTCATCAGCAAAGTAGTTTGCTGGAATATCCTGCAGATAGTACACTAGATCATCTTTTAGCGCCCCGATTTTTCGCATTTTGTGCCGCGTTAATGCGGTCAGGCACTTGAATATCGCAGGATTTGCAGGTGAATATTCCATCGTTTCTCTCTCCAAGCCTTCCGCATTGGCTGCATTCACTGCTGATATCTCTCCCCATCACTTCGACAATCTTGATCGATTGTTCTCTGCATTTCTGTATCAGGCGATCCCGAATATATCCTCTCTGCCACAAAGTAACCGAATGATTGATTTTCCGGCTGGCCCCATTGGCCCTGGGCGCAGGAAGCTTGGGCAAATACAGCACTTCTGGCTTCTCTGTCCGGAGGAAACGGTTAAGCTCCTGATTAATATAGCTGTGGAGTCTTTCCTCCTGCCGTCTCTTTTTCCGGTAGTATTTCTCCCTCCCGGGATTTTGGCTCCGGTTCTGGCTATAGCTTCTCATCTGCTCCCGCACCCACTCCGCATATTCTTTGTGGTAAGTCCCGAAGGATTCCCCGTATTCCTTGCCCTGATCCGTAGTCAGCATCACATTCATTCCCAGTGAAATGCCAATCTGATTAGAATAGTCAGAATGTTCCCGCACCGTTACCTGGATAGGCACATGGATCTCAACGCTCTGTTTTTCTGGATACAGCTTGAGATAAAGCTGGGACTGGTAGCGGTTATTGTCCGTTAATGGAATGTAAATCCGTTTCCGCTTTTCCTTGATGGCAAGGTAAATCCCGTGATCCTCGTAGCGGTAGGCCTTACTGCTAACGGAAAATCCCACCGCGCGGCTGGTATTCAGTTTCACCATCTGTTTCCTTGCCTGTCGGCAGATGTAGCTGTGAATCTTGTCTTGTTTGTCTTCATCCAGCTGGGCTATCAGAAAGCGATACTGCTTATCCATGTCCCCCTGGAGGTGTATTTCCTGCCGGTTTAACACAGCGTCAAAGGCGCGGCTGACCTTTAAGAGAAAACGGAGATAATGTTTCTCCATTTCGGAAAAGTTCTCATTCTGGCCTGCCAGCCTGGAAATGCTGGTCTTGACCATGGTCCACTGGGTCTTGATATCTCCTAATGCCTCAAAAACTGCCAGATAAAAGTACACTGAAGGTAATCCCAGCTGAGAACGCAGGCCGCTTTCTGTCATCTCATTCTGGATAGTGTAACCGGGATAAAGTTTTGACAAGCTAGAAGGCCCGCTGTAGCGCTGATACACATAGTTCTTCACCTTCTGGTAATCCTGGGCAATCTCCAGAAGCTTTTCCATATCAGCCTTCGGGACCGGGACTTTATTGTACTGATGAATAGTTTTGCATAGGGTGTCTTGCGGCATAATCCTCCTGTGCAGGTTTTCTTTTCCTGTCTCAAAATCTATAGGTTTTGAGACAAAATTTTCATGGTACAATTTGCCTATAAAAAAATGTTAACTTTCTTGATTTCTTGACGATAATGTATTAGAATATGTTTGATTTACAGAATTTTTTGCATGTCTTAAAACCTATAGATTTTGAGACAGTTTAAGACTCGTCTGCCCAGAACAATAAAACTGGCGGAACCCTTGTAGAATCAAGGATTCCGCCAGTTTTATGCCGTCTCTATATTTGGGAGCCAATTCCCCATAGAATGCACAATTTGATCCGTATTTAAGATGTGGAAACCTAACCTCTCACTCATTTCCCATCTGCCCCGGTATCCGCCTTTGTCTCATTCCCGATCAATGCATTTTCCCGCTCCACCACCTCCGGAATCACCTCCGGTACATGGATTCCCAGGTATCTGCACATCTCTGGAAGCAATTCCTCTGCCACTCTCCTGCCGTCCCCGTAAAGCTTCTGGAGCTTCATCTTATCCCGCTCGAAGCGGGACACGGTCACTGGCTCGTCGGGGCGGATGATAAAGAGCTTTCCCGCTGATTCCAGCTCTTCCATCTCCTCCTGCATCCGGTTGTACCGGTCCGGTATCTCCTCAATAGAGGCCAGCAGCTCAGGAAGGGGCGCAAAATACCGATGATAGGCCTTCTCCGACCAGGCGTCAATGGGCTTTTTCCGAAAGCCCTTATGGCGGGTGAGCACCGCCACCACTTTATCATACCCCTTGTCAAAGGCTCTCTGGTAAGCGATAGGCATAGACAGCCCTCCATCCAGGTACTTTTTCTTATCTACCGTGATCATGTGGGAGAGGATGGGGATGCTGCTGGAGGCCTGGACAGCGGCGAAGATATCACTGCATTCTCCCTTGGCAAAGTACTCCGGCTTCCCGGTTTTGCACCGGGTGGCCACCGCCTCAAACTGCTGGGGCGAGGCCGCAAAGGTCTCAAAATCAAAGGGCACCAAGGTCTGGCTCAGCTCCCCAAAGAGAAATTCAAAGGAGAAAATCTCCCTCTTTTTCACCATATTCCGGAAGCTTAAAAACCGCTTATCGTGAACGTAATCCAGATCCACTTTCATGGTTCTTCCCGGCTGATTGCTGATATAACTTAGGGCATTCATTGTCCCTGCAGACACGCCGTTTACATAGGAAAACTGAATCCCTCTCTCCATAAATATATCCAATACCCCGGCAGTAAAAAGCCCTCGCAGAGAGCCTCCCTCTAATACTAATGCTCCTTCTGTCATGAACAATATGCTTCCTTTCTTTTACTTTATTACAGGAATTAGCCCACTGCAATCCTGCTACATTAGCGGCGCGATAAAACGCATAAATCGTCCCATAAAGGATTTGATAAATGGGTAATTTTTGCAGTCCTCCAGGGTGATCCGGCAACATTTCTTTAGTGTCTCCTGATAGTCCTTCTCAATGGTCTCTACCGCTGGATTATTATATAGGAAAACACCGCACTCGAAGTGGAGGTACAAACTTCGAAAATCCAGGTTGATGGTACCCACTACAGCGGTATGGTCATCGCTCACAAAGGATTTGGCGTGGACGAATCCCGGGGTATACTCATGGATCTGGACTCCTGCCTCGATCAGCTCCTGATAATGGGATCGGGCCAGCATGTAGGCATACTGTTTATCTGGAATGTGGGGCATGATGATCACCGTCTCCACCCCCCGCTTGGCTGCGAAAGTCAGTGCAGTAACCATCTCATGATCCAGAATCAGGTAAGGCGTCATGATGTGCACATAGCGCTGGGCCTGGTTGATGATGTGAAGGTACACCAGCTCGCCTACTTGTTCATTGTCCATGGGACTGTCCCCGTAAGGCATCACAAACCCCTGGCTCTGGCAGGTGTCAGCGGAAGGCTCCTCCCCATTCCAGATATATCTGCCATAATTCTGCCCCCTTGGCTCGGTAATATTCCACATCTGGAGAAACATCATAGTAAAGCTTTGGACTGCCCGCCCTTCCAGCATCACCCCGGTGTCCTTCCAGTGGCCGAAACGGGCCTTCTGATTAATGTACTCATCCGCCAGGTTCACCCCGCCGGTGAAGGCGGTATGGCCGTCAATCACGCAGATTTTCCGGTGATCCCGGTTATTCTGATGAGTGGACAGCGTCGGTTTGATGGGGGAAAACATCTTACACTGGATTCCCATCCTTTCCAGCTTCTTGGGATAGCTGTAGGGCAGAAGGGCGATACTGCACATGCCGTCGTACATCATCCGTACCTCCACCCCTTCCTCAGCCTTTTTCTTCAAAATTCCCAGTATCTCATCCCACATCACGCCCCGCTCCACAATAAAATACTCCATAAAGATAAACCGCTCCGCCTGGGATAGCTGGCGTTTTAATTCCCGGAACAGGTCATCGCCCAGTGGGAAATAGGACACCTTTGTGTTTTGGTAAATCGGAAACCCGCCGTACTCCTGCAAATAATGCGCCAGATTTGCCGTATTCTGGCTGGTCTCTTTCAGTTGACCCTGTGTTTTCGGTTCTTGTCTGAGGTAATCTTTTGTCTCGCTGCCGGTAGCCTTTAACCGCGCGGCGATAATCTTCGTCCCGATCTGCATCTGCACGAAAAGATACAGAAGGGTTCCGAATACTGGGATCACCAGTACCGGAACCATCCATGCAATTTTAAAGCTGGGATTTACCTTTTCATTTAAAATATGAATGGTCACCAGTGTGGTTAACACAATGGTGACTCCATAAATGTACACCATATATTCGCCAAGCCAGCGGATACAGGAGAAAAGAAATCCCGCCTGAATCAAGAGGAAGAGGAAGATAAATGCCGTCCGCCCAAAGACGATCCGAACCAATATCTTTAATCGTTCCATATAAGCTTTTTAGCTTCCTTTCTTTCCTTTGCCGTTAATCCTCCAGCGCCTGCCGGATATCCTCGATGATGTCTTCCTTATTCTCGATGCCCACGCTAAACCGGATCATCGCTGGATCTACACCGGCCTCTACCAGCTGCTCATCATTCAGCTGGCGGTGGGTATGGCTGGCCGGGTGGAGCACACAAGTCTTGGCATCCGCCACATGTGTGGCGATGGAAGCCAGCTTTAACTTATCCATAAATTTCCCTGCTGCCCCTCTTCCTCCCTTCAACCCAAAGGAAATCACACCGCAGGAGCCATTGGGCAGATATTTCTTCGCCAGCTCATAGTATTTGTCTCCAGGTAACCCAGGATACTTCACCCAGGCCACATCCTCCCGCCCCTGGAGGTAGGCGGCCACCGCAAGAGCATTCTCACAGTGTCTCGGCACCCGAAGATGCAGGCTCTCCAGCCCATTATTCAGAAGAAAGGCATTCTGGGGAGACTGAATACACCCCAAATCCCGCATCAGTTGGGCCGTGGCCTTGGTGATAAAGGCGCCCTTCCCAAAGCGCTTTGTGTAGATAATCCCGTGGTAGGATTCATCAGGAGTGGTCAGTCCCGGAAATTTCTCGGCGTGGGCCTCCCAGTCAAAGTTTCCGCTGTCTACAATGCAGCCTCCCACCGTCATGCCATGGCCGTCCATGTACTTGGTAGTGCTGTGGGTGACAATATCCGCTCCCCATTGGAAGGGGCGACAGTTAATGGGGGTGGCAAAGGTATTGTCCATAATCAAAGGCACCCCATAGCCATGGGCCAGGCGGGCAAATTTCTCAATGTCCAGCACCACCAAAGCGGGATTCGCGATGGTCTCCGCGAACACGCATTTCGTATTCGGCTGGAATGCCTTCGCCAACTCCTCTTCCGGAAGATCCGGATCCACCAGAGTGGTTTCTATGCCAAACCGCTTTAAGGTAACAGTGAGCAGATTAGAGGATCCGCCATAGATGGTAGCAGAGCTCACCACGTGGTCCCCTGCAGAACAGATATTGGTAATGGCGAAGAAGGTCGCCGCCTGCCCGGAGGAGGTCAGCATCGCCGCCACTCCCCCCTCCAGCTCACAGATCTTCGCCGCCACCGCGTCGTTGGTCGGATTCTGAAGGCGGGTATAAAAATACCCCTCCGCCTCTAGGTCAAAAAGCTTTCCCATGGCGTCGCTGGTGGCATATTTAAAGGTGGTGCTCTGGTAAATGGGGAGCTGCCTGGGACCGCCGTTCTCCGGCTGCCATCCCCCCTGGATACAGATCGTCTCGATGGAATGCTGTGTATTCATCATTTATCATCCTCCTAAAATCGTAGATTACTTGTGCGCCGCATGCTTTAGTTTAGCACAGATTTAAAGAAGAAACAACCGGCACAGACATCACATTAAAAATTTCCTTCGGCATAAGAAAGAGCAAAACTTATCCCAATACTTGCCATATCATAAATTATTTGCTATACTAAATTAACAAAGATATCACTTCGCAGATGCTGGTATCCTATCATAATCGCAAAGGAGGATGGAAAGATGAAAAGAGGGGTAAAAACATTCGCAACATTAGGGTTAAGCGCCATTCTGGCACTAGGAACCCTGACCACAAGCTTTGCTGCCGGATGGACATTTGATGGACCGGAAAACTGGAAATGGCGGTACGAGGCAGAGGACGGCTCCCGTCCAGTTAATCAATGGCTGCAGATCGACGGGAAATGGTATCATTTCGACACATCCGGCTATCTTGACACTGGCTGGCACACCATCGATGAGAAAACGTACTTCTTCAATGACGACGGAGCCATGGTGGAAAGCGGAAGTTGGGAAGGCGGTTTTATTTCCTCTGACGGTTCCTTTGTTCTCGATGAACTGGTGGGGCTGGATGAAAATTTCATGTACTATCGCTGGTCCACACAGCAGTACTACAAAGGGACTCTTCCCTGGAAAACCCAGCTGCTTTTCCAAATCATCCAGGTGATCGACAGCAATGGATACAATTCTTCCTTTGCCCTGGATGCCCAGCTTCCCGCTAATTGGAAAGAGCTCTGTCCTAAACCATTAATGTCACATTTAGTTGCTTGTGCCATAGAAAACTCTGATCGATCCCTTTATGGTTATGGTACTTATAGCTACAACTGGGAAGTTGACGCAAACAACGTGATTCACATCACCGGCTCCTTCCAGGATTGGGACTAAAGAATATCTGGCGGCCATTCGGCATTTCTGAATTTGTTCCGCCTAAACAGAGGAACCGGCAAAATTGCCGGTTCCTTTTTCGCGCCTGTCTCAGGCATTTTTCTTTGATCCCCTTCCATTCTGCAAAATCCCAGCGGATCAGACGCCCGCCACCATTGGCCCTACCTCCAGCACCAAAAACTGGTACCCTTTCATGGTAATGGTATCCTCCTGTAGTGTGTAGCTCCCCCACTGGTCTGTGGGAACCGTGTTGTCTGCAATGACCTTCCTTATCTTTCCTTCTATCCTCAGCTTGCGCTCCTCTTCCCGGTAGTTTGCCAGGACCAAAAGCGTTTTCTCTTCTCCCTTCCGATAAAAAGCCATCAGCTCCTTTTCCTCCGCCTTCCAGGGAATCTGCCTGCCGTAGACAATCGCTTCGCCATATTC
This sequence comes from uncultured Lachnospiraceae bacterium, assembly GCA_949740725.1. Lineage (GTDB taxonomy): Bacteria > Bacillota > Clostridia > Lachnospirales > Lachnospiraceae > Caccovicinus. The sequence goes on from CATJIO010000158.1 coordinate 8,174, forward strand.
CTCTGATTTCCGAAGACGGATCATCTCCCGGTAAAAAGCCAATACAGAATCTGCCCTTGTCTCCTGTTCTGCCACATTGATCTCCCGGTAATTCAGATTTTCCCTCATCCATGGCGTCCCTGTGGTAAAGCCGGCATGAGGCTCGCTGCTCCACTGCATAGGCGTCCTGGCATTGTCCCTGCTCATGGAGGCAACCGCCCAGAGGGCCTCTTCCCTGCTCAGGCCGTGATCCAAAGCTACTTGGTACTCATCTTTTGTGCTGATGTCATCTACCTGGTGGATATCCGTAAAGGTTTGATTGGTCATGCCAATCTCCTGCCCCTGATACAGGAAAGGGAGCCCCACCGCCATCAGCATCAGGCCGCCCAGCATCTTTTTGCTGGTCTCCGACACATGCCCCTGAGGGAGAAAATGGCTGACGCCTCTGGGTTCATCGTGATTTTCAATAATATTGGCCATCAGGCCGATCTCCTGGGAAACCGCCTTACTCCCAAAGACCGCATTTCGATAGTCGTCCGCCCCTACCTCCCGGCGGTCGTACCAGCCCTTGCCGCTTCCTCCGATGAGATGGGGGGCAAAGTCGAAAATAGACTCAAAGCAACCTTCCTCCCCGATGTACCGCTCCATCTCATCCTGGCGGAAATCAAAAAGTTCCCCGATAGTAAAGGCCCCATAGGGCGCAAAGGCCTTCTCCTTCATCTCCTGCAAAAAGGTGTGGACTCCCTTTGCATGCTTCAGCATCATCGTCCCGGCGCACATGCCGTCTTCCCGATCCGCGGGAAAATCCATGAAGCGCAGATCCTTCTTAATATTGATAATGGCGTCCAGCCGAAACCCAGCCACCCCCTTCTCCAGCCACCAACGGATCATCCGGTAAATCTCCTCCCGGAGCTCCGGGTTCTCCCAGTTTAAATCTGGCTGCTCCTTTGCAAACATATGGAGGTAAAAAAGATTGTCATAGCCGGGAAGCTTTTCCCACACACTTCCGCCAAAATAAGAACGCCAGTTGCAGGGCGGCATGCCATCCTTCCCTTCCATAAAGTAAAAGTATTTCCCGTACTTTCCAAAGGGATCTTTTAAGGCCTTCTGGAACCATTCATGCTTATCTGAGCAGTGATTCACCACCAGATCCATAATAATCCCCATGTCCCGCTTCTTCGCCTCTCCCAGCAGCTCCTCCATATCCTCCATTGTGCCAAATGCCGGATCCAGGGCGTAGTAATCAGAAATGTCGTATCCCTGATCCACAAAAGGCGACTGGTAGATAGGGGAAATCCAGATCAGGTCAATGCCCAGCTCCTTCAGATAATCCAATTTCCCGATGATTCCCTGTAGATCACCGATACCGTCTCCATTGCTGTCAGCAAAACTCTTTGGGTAAATCTGATATGCTGCTTTTGTATGCCACCATTTCCTTTTCATCAATGTCTTCCTCCATCTTCTTAAATTGCTCAATGTACCCTAACAATATCCTGTCCTCTTCTTCCTACAGATTATATACGAAAGCCCACAAAATATCTTCCACAGGAATTGCATTTTTTTACACAATTATGCTATGATGAAGAAGAGCAACAGGTCTGCAGGAAAGCAGGCCTCATCAGGAGGTGTCAGGAGATGAAGCCGGAATCGGATTTAAAAGAAAAAACCAGCCACGGAGATGTACTCTTTCCTCTGGAGCAATACTCCACGATCCTCTCCCCGGTGAATCCGGAGGTTTCCATGCATTGGCATCCGGAGATGGAATTTACCCGAATCACCCAGGGGCAGGCCAGATATTCCATTGACTTTCAGGAGTGCCTGGCAAAGGAAGGGGATTTTATCTGTGTCCAGCCGGGGCTTCTCCACACAGCGAAGTTCCTTTCCCCTGATGTCTTTGCTTCGGATTCCTTTGTCTTCCATCTCAATCTCCTGGGCTCATCCTCTGGAGATATCTGCACCCTGCGCTATTTTGTCCCTTTGATGGAGGGAACTCTGCAGCTGCCCCACCGGATTTCCGCCAAGGATCCCTTGAGCTCAGACATAAAGGATGCTTTCCAATCCCTCTCCCTCGCCTACCGTGAACGACAGCAGGGCTATGAGCTGGAGATCAAGGCCCTGCTTTTCCACCTCCTCCGGCTTCTGGCCACCCATCCGGAAACCACCTACATGAATGAGGAGGATAAAGGAAAGCGCTTTCGCCGGCAACGCTTAAAAGAGGTCTTTGACTTTATCCATGAGCATTTTGCCGAGGAAATCCGGGTAGAATCTCTGGCGAAGCTGTGCCACATCAGCCCTTCCCGTTTTATGCACCTCTTCAAAGAAACAAATGGAAGCACATTTAGCCAGTATCTCAATCAATACCGGATCCGGCGGTCCGCGCTTTTACTGCGCCAGGGAATGGGTATTGTGGAAGCTGCTTATTCCTGTGGTTTTAATCATCTTCCTTACTTTTACAAGCGCTTCCAGGAATACTACCGTATGACTCCCCGCCAGTTCCAGCTGCTTCCAGAAGATCCAAAGCCCTCCGGCGAATTCCCGGAAGAGGTGGGACATTGACATTTTTCCTCCAGACAGCACACTATGTTCTGGACAAATTAGAAAACCTGTATTATAATTAGAATAATTCTAAAATACTTCAACAGCAAAATGCCAAACCTTCACAAGAAAGGTGGTGGAGTGGTGACAAAATACGCAAAGCAGATCTTAGAATTGATTCATCAATCAGAGGCTCACATGACGGCAGAGCAAATCTTTTTTCAGTTGAAGCAAGCAGAGCCAAAGGTGGTACAGGCAACCGTATACAATAATTTAAACGCGCTCTTCCAGCAAGGCCTGATACGGAAAGTGTCCATGGAAGGTTCCCCTGACCGCTATGATAAGATTCTGAAGCATGACCATCTTATGTGTAAAAAATGCGGCGCCTTATCGGATATCTGCTTTAAGGATTTGACCAGGCAACTGGAAAATCAGCTGGGAGAAGAAATCCTATCCTATGATTTAAAGGTATTCTACCTCTGCCCGAAATGCAGAGAAACAAAGTAAAGGAGAGAAGCAACATGAAAGAAACAAAGTATACTGGAACACAGACGGAAAAGAATCTGGAGGCGGCATTCGCCGGGGAATCCCAGGCCAGGAATAAGTACACCTATTTTGCCTCAGTGGCCAAAAAGCAAGGTTATGAGCAGATCTCTGCCTTGTTTTTAAAGACCGCGGACAATGAAAAAGAGCACGCGAAGATGTGGCTGAAAGAGCTAATGGGAATCGGCGATACAAAAGAAAATCTCGCGGCAGCCGCAGACGGGGAAAATTACGAGTGGACTGACATGTACGAAAATTTTGCCAAGACGGCAGAGGCAGAGGGCTTTCCTGAACTTGCCGCAAAGTTCCGGCTTGTGGGCGATATTGAGAAGCACCATGAGGAGCGGTATCGCGCTCTGCTAAACAATGTGGAAACTGCCACAGTATTTGCAAAGAGCGAGGTAAAGGTATGGGAATGCCGTAATTGTGGACACATCATCGTGGGAACAAAGGCTCCCGAGCTTTGTCCCACCTGCAACCATCCCCAAAGCTATTTCGAAGTACACGCAGAGAACTATTAAGCTGAGCCAGAAAACCCATAAACTGACCGGTGAGAGGGGCAATTCGATTGCCCCTTTTTGCGTTCTTCCCTATGTCTTAGGGAATGCCTAGGGGGATATTTGTGTGAACAGTAACTTGAATTTTCCCATCACTTCGATTATAATAAAACCTGCGTGCATTTTCCCGTGGTGGATTCCCTATCATTTCCTAGGGCAATGCTTGGATGCTGATCACTAGTTTTAAGAAAGATTTGAGGACAGTGTTATGACAGATTCCCTTGTACAATGGATGGCTACCGCCCTGGGCGGCAAGGTATCCGGTGAAATCATTATCTTTTTAATCTCCATGGTTCCCATTTTGGAGCTTAGGGGTGGCCTCCTGGCCGCATCTCCGGCCCTTCTGGATATCCCCATCCTCCGGGCGGTGCCCATCTGTATTATCGGGAATATCCTTCCCATCCCCTTTATCCTTCTCCTCATTGAAAAGGTGCTGGATATCATGGAGCATATCCGGGGATTGAACCGAATCGCCCTCTGGATCCGCGGTAAGGCGGATAAGCATAAGGGCCAGGTGGAAAAGTTCGGCTTCTGGGGCCTGGTGGCTTTTGTAGGGATTCCTCTGCCTGGGACCGGGGCATGGACCGGGGCGTTGGTGGCCTCCCTCCTTCACATGAAGCTTCAGAAATCTTTCCCGGCTATTCTCCTGGGAATCGCTGTGGCCACCATCATCATGTCCCTCCTCTCCTATGGACTCTTAGGAGCAATTTTGGGCTAAAATCTCACAAAAAGGCGCCTTATGGCGCCTTTTCCCTTCTCCGCGGCCTCCCGCTTATCTGATTTTCTTTTACTGCTTTTTCCATTCCTCCCACATCGCCTCAAAGTCTCGGATAACAAAGTCCGGCACTTTTCCATAAACCAACTGCCCCCGGCTGGATCCGCCGCTGTAGTAATCTCTCTCCTCCAGATTCTCTGCAATATCATACTCCTTGGCAATCGGATATACCCGGTATCTGCTACACAGCACCATATCATTCTTATCTCTATGGCCGCTGAAGCTGAAGTTCTCCATAATCGCCTGGATCTGCTCTGGATCCCTGTAGGTGATCGTAAAGGGCTCGTTATCGTACTCTTTCCCAAAAAACTCTTCTTGATCCTCATCCTCACCAAAGGGGCCATAGGCCGAGATCTGGACTGCCCCCAGTGCCTCCGGGCGGAGGGATTCTCCCACGGTAATACCACAATCCTCCAGAGCAGCGATAGTCCTGGTAAAGGAAGGATAGATGGGGTAGAAGAAACCTTCATACCAGTACTGCCGCTCATAGCGCCGCAGCTCCCGCTCCACATTGACTTCTTCGATACGGGAAGCAAATTCATCAGAGATGAGAAGCAGCTCGCCTATGGGGCTTTCCTGCTCCCTCCTGGTCATGGTCATCTCCATCAGTTCCTGCTGATAGGCCTCTGCCACAGCCTTCCACCCCTCCTGGTTTCCGGCGAGAAGCTCCACCTGATCCATTTCGTTTAAATAGGCGATATTTCCTGCCGCCTCCTCTGGATCCAAGGCCAGCCCCGGGTAAAGGGCTTTTTTATACTCCGGATTCTGATAGATCTCGTCTGCCTGTGCCATCACCGTATCCAGAAACATGTTGTATCTCCGGTAAACTCTCCGCCCATTTTTTAAGGTGTAGCAGACCACCACATTGCTCCACTGCTTGTACTCATCGCTCGGGTTCTTTAAGTCCAGCTGACGAATTCCCTCCTGGGCAATGTCCAGCACCGCGCCAGTGGCAGAGAGCTGTTCCAGATCCAGGATCCGCCGTCCTCCCAGGACAGAGAAAGAGGGTTTCATGATCACATTGTAGCTCACCCAGCTATCCTCCCCAAAATCAATGGAGGCGTAGGCCACTGATCCCTCCTCCGGCAGATAATCATCATAGCCGAATAAGTCAAAGTAAAAGGTCAGGGAAATCGCCAGCGATGCCGTCATGCAGAGGGCCATGGTTTTCTCATGGCAAAATAGCTTTTTAAAGTCTAAGTGGTAGATGACCTCGATGACGCAGTGGGAAATCACCACGCCCACGATTACGCCAAACACCATCCAGGGAAGGCTGCTGCGAATAGAATAGAAGAACATTCCCCCTGCCATCCCAAAGGCAACCACTAAAAGGACCTTGATCACGCCCATGGATTTTCGGAAGGCCATCGTCTTCCCCGCTGCCTCTGACGGGCGCTTCAGGTAGAAGAAAAAGCTGAGAAGGCCTACAACCAGGATCGCCCCCATACTCCCCGCAATCCTCCATAGGTTCAGCCCGTCAGTCATAGCGGTGATCAGGGCAAACATTGGCGAAATTTTTATAACTACCCCGCTCCACACGGACGGTGCATTGGAGTAATAGGTGTCAAAAAACATTTCATAAAACGCAATCACCAAACCGCTTACCATAGGGCAGTACAGGAAAAATACCCCGCTTCCTAAAATCGCCGCAAGCCTGGTCCCGGTCATCATCATCGCCAGCACCATAGTCATGTAGACCAGGATATAAAACAACATATTTCCCAGATATCCTACAGCTGCCGCCGGGATAAGAGCGGCGGTAAATGCCCCGCTCACCCCACATACCACCAGTGCCATTGCCAGGGAAAGCAGATAGATCACTGCCGGAAGGAAAATTCCTGTGCTGATATGAACCAGGAACCACAGCTCCCGCTTCACCGGAAGGCTGTGATAAAAGTCGATCTGCTTCTTATTGTGGAGGTAGGCGAAAGTAGATATTCCCAGCACCAGCGCCGCCACAAATAAGATCACAAAAGTCATAGGATAGCCCGTGCCAAATCCCAGCATAGTGATGGCCCAGGTTCTTCTCTGCCGCAGCACCTCTGCCCAAATGATCGTCTCTTCCATCTGGATATTGGAAAATGCCATTGCTAGCGCCACCGGCATGGCAAAGAAGAGGGATAGCCCCAGGAGGGCAGCCGCCCACAGCTTCCGCTTCATATCCCCTTTCAATAATTTAAAGTATAAGTGCCTTGATGTCATAACCGGCCACCTCCGTTTCACTGATAAAGATTTCTTCCAGGGACAGCGGAATCAGCTCAAAGAAAATCGGCTGGCACCGCTCCATCTGCGCCATGATCTCCTCCTGGTTCCCCCGAACCGTGATGGTTGCAATGCTTCCAATCTGTTCTGCCTTCACAATATCCAAACCCGTCAGCTCCTCCGGGCTCATTCCCGGCTTCAACACACACTGGATTTTGTGGAGATTCAGCTTCATGTCGTCCAGCTCTCTGGAAAGCAGGATGCCTCCCCGGTGAAGAAGGCCCACATGGTCACAGATATCCTCCAGCTCCCTCAGGTTATGGGAAGCGATAATGGGGGTCAGGTTTCGCTCCTCCATATCATTGGCAAAAAGGCTTTTCACTGTCTGGCGCATCACTGGATCCAATCCGTCAAAGGTCTCATCGCAGAAAATATAGTCCGTCCCCGCACAGATGCCGCAGATGACAGAGACCTGTTTTTTCATTCCCTTAGAAAAGGTATTGATTTTCCGGTCCTTTTTTAACCCGAAGCTTTCCAGAAGGTGATAAAATCGTTTTACATCAAACTGGGGATACATACACCGGTAAAACTGCATCAGCTCCTGGGGCGTCCCGTTGGAAAAAAAGTACTGGTCGTCAGAAATATAAAAATACCTGGATTTTACCTTAGGATTCTCCCAGACATCCTCCCCATCTATGGTGATGCTTCCCTCATCCGGCTTTAAAATCCCGCTGGCCATCCGAAGAAATGTGCTCTTTCCGGAACCATTAGTGCCGATGAGGCCGAATACACAGCCCTCTTTAATCTCCGCGGTAATGTGATCTACCGCGGTAATGTCCTCAAAGCGCTTTGTCAGGTTTTCCGCTTTAATCACTGCCATCCCCTCCCTTGTCCTCGATCTTGCCTTCCATGTCTCCAGGCTCCGGCAAAGCTAAAAGCCTTCCCATCTCCTGCCTGCTGATTCCCAGAAGCTGCCCCTCCTCTACCAGAGCCATAAACTGCTTCTTCCACTCTTCTCTTCTCTCGCCTAAAAGTCCACTGATGTCTGCCACAAAACTACCTCTTCCTTTGATCGTATAAATATATCCCTCCCGCTCCAGCTCACTGTAAGCCCGTTGGATAGTGTTGGGATTAATGGAAAGCTGCATTGCCTGGCTCCGCACCGAAGGCATCTGGGTGTCCTTTGGCAGGATTCCCTTGACAATTAATTCCTGAAACCGTCCCGTAATCTGCTCATATAAAGGACGGCGGTCTCGATAGTCTAGTACAATCACGTTGTCACTCCCTTCTTGGATAATTGCTGGGTTGCATTCTGTATTAACACCGATAACCGTATTAATATTATTGATACAGTTAATATATCAAAAAGAAACAGCCCTGTCAAGAAGCTGTTTCTTATAATTTCTTTATTTTCCTATGAAACAAAGGGAAAAGCCTGCATCTTAGAGAATATTCCCTAAGATGCAAGCTTTAAAACACTAATCAGGCCATCTTAACATTAAGCCTTATAAACATCCACTAACTTCTTCAGATATTCGTATCTTGCCTTGGACTCTGCCTCGTTCTTTGCAAAGAGCTTAGCTGCTCTCTCCGGATTCTTCATAGCTAAGGACAGATAACGAACCTCGCCCTTCAGATAATCCTGATAGCCTTCCATCTTCGGCTCCTTGCTGTCTAAGGTGAACTTATTCTCAGCAGCTGGATTGAAGCGGAACAGATGCCAATAGCCGCACTCTACCGCCAGCTTCTCCTCGGTCTGGGCCTTCGCCATACCCTTCTTGATGCCGTGGTTGATACAGGGAGCGTACGCGATGATTAAGGACGGTCCCGGATAAGCCTCTGCCTCTGCGATCGCCTTCACGCACTGATTGAAATCAGCACCCATGGAGATCTGCGCCACATATACATAGCCATAACTCATGGCGATGGATGCCATGTCTTTCTTCTTTACTTCCTTGCCACCTGCAGCGAACTGAGCTACCGCGCCGGTAGGCGTTGCCTTGGAGGACTGTCCGCCAGTATTGGAGTAAACTTCTGTGTCATATACCATAACATTGATATCCTTGCCGGATGCCAGTACATGGTCTACACCGCCAAAGCCGATGTCGTAAGCCCATCCGTCGCCGCCAAATACCCACTGGGACTTCTTGGCCAGGAAATCTTTATTCTTCACAATATCCTTGCAGATGGGGCAGTCAATGCCTTCTAATGCGGCAACTAACTTGTCCGTAGCATCTCCGTTGGTTGCGCCTACATTGTAGGTGTCTAAC
>CATJIO010000159.1 GCA_949740725.1 uncultured Lachnospiraceae bacterium
CCAAAGCCTCAATGCCACCATGCGAGGCGTGGCAAAAGCCCTGTATAATATGTTTGATGATGTAGAGATTGTAGGATTTGAAGAAGGATATAAAGGATTAATGTATGCAGATTACCAGATTATGAAATCTTCAGACTTTTCCGGCATATTGACAAAGGGCGGGACCATTCTGGGAACATCCAGGCAGCCATTTAAGCTGATGCGGGTTCCGGACGAAAATGGTTTGGACAAAGTAGAATCCATGAAGCATACCTACCGGAAACTAAAATTAGAATGCCTGGTGGTTTTAGGCGGAAACGGGACCCAGAAGACGGCCAATCTCCTTCGGGAGGAGGGGTTAAATGTGATCTCCCTTCCGAAGACGATCGATAATGATCTTTGGGGAACCGAGATGACCTTTGGCTTTCACAGCGCGGTGAATATTGCCACCCAGGCCATTGACTGCATCCATACCACGGCATCTTCCCATGGACGTATTTTTATTGTGGAGGTAATGGGACACAAGGTGGGCTGGGTTACTCTGTACGCGGGAATCGCTGGCGGGGCTGACATTATCCTGCTCCCGGAGATTCCCTATGACATTCGGGTGGTCAGTGACGCGGTAAATAAACGGGCGAAGGCCGGAAAGAAATTTTCTATCCTGGCTGTGGCGGAAGGCGCGATTTCCAAAGAGGATGCCGGCTTAAGCAAGAAGGAATTAAAGAAAAAGAAAGAAAGCAGTGTGATTTACCCGTCCGCATCTTATGAGATCGGCGCCAGGCTTCAGGAGCTGACGGGCCAGGAGGTTCGGGTTACTGTGCCCGGCCATACCCAGAGGGGCGGCGAGCCATGTGCTTATGACCGCGTGCTTTCCACACAGTTGGGAGCTGCGGCTGCCTACCTGATTAAGCATCAGCAGTATGGATATATGGTATGTGTAAAGAATGGGGAGATTGATAAGATTCCCCTGGAGGAAGTGGCAGGAAAGTTAAAATATGTAGATCCAGACAGCGCGATTATTCAGCAGGCAAAGGCTGTAGGAATCAGCTTTGGCAATGAATAAGGGGTACACAGCATTATATCGGAAATGGCGTCCAGCTGGATTTGAGGATGTCAAAGGTCAGGATCATATCGTTCAAACCTTAAAAAATCAAATACTATCTGGCCGGATTGGCCATGCCTATTTGTTCTGCGGAACAAGGGGAACCGGGAAGACCAGCATCGCAAAGATTTTTGCCAAGGCGGTGAACTGCGAGCACCCCCTGGAGGGAAGCCCCTGTAATGTTTGCCCGACTTGCCGGAGTATTGGAGAAGGCTCTTCCATGAATGTGGTGGAGATCGATGCTGCCTCCAATAATGGCGTGGAAAATATTCGGGATATCCGGGATCAGGTCCAGTATCCGCCTACCGATGGAAACTACCGGGTATATATCATCGATGAGGTGCATATGCTCTCTATCGGGGCCTTTAATGCGCTGCTTAAAACTTTGGAGGAGCCGCCGGCTTATGTGATCTTTATCCTGGCTACCACAGAGGCCCATAAAATTCCCGTTACCATTCTTTCCCGGTGCCAGCGATATGACTTTAAGCGGATTCCTGCAGAAACCATAGCAGACCGGCTTCGGGAAGTGGCAGCGGCAGAGGCGATCGAGATCGAGGAAAAAGCAGTTTTATATTTAGCTAAGGCGGCAGACGGGGCATTTCGCGATGCGTTGAGCCTGCTGGATCAGTGCGTTGCCTTTCATTTTGGAGAAAAGTTGACGTATGATTATGTACTAGATATCCTGGGAGCGGTGGACCAAACCATTTTTTCCAGGATGTTTAACGGGATTGTAGAGAAGCGGACGAAAGAGTGCATTCTGCTTTTAGAAGAAATGGTGATCCAGGGGCGAGAATTAGGCCAGTTTGTGACTGATTTCATCTGGTATCTGCGAAATCTTCTGCTGATTCAGACGGCAGAGGATGCAGAGGGGCTGGTGGATATGTCAGAGGATAATTTAAGGCAGTTAAAGGAAGATGGGAAAAGGAGTGACGGAAATACCCTGATTCGTTACATCCGCGTCCTGTCTGAGCTGTCAAACCAGCTGCGTTATGCCAGCCAGAAGCGGATTTTAGTGGAAATTGCGCTGATTAAGTTGACAAAACCGGCAATGGAAGTTAATATTGATTCTTTATTAGAGAGGATATGTATTTTAGAGGAAAAGCTGGAGGGAGGAGTGGTGAGCGCCATACCTGCGGGTCGGATGAATCAGCCCCAGGCCGATGTTGTACCTGCGGTAGTATCTCCGCTGCCTGGGGCTGAAGTGGCATCACCCGCGCCCAAGGCCGTGCATCAGGTTGCGCTTCCTCCAGCTCAACTGGAAGATTTACATTTTATCCGAAATGAATGGGGGAATATTGTACGGCAGATGGGGATGTCTATTCGTCCCAGTTTTCGTGATACAGTGGTAGAACCCAGTGGAGATCATTGCCTGTGCATTGTTTTTGGGGATTCGGCTAACTATGCTATTGGAAATCGCCCTAGCGTTCTCGGGGAACTGGAACGCTTTGTGGAAGAAAAGTATGGAAAGTCGATTTATTTTAAGACTCGTCAGCGGATGGGTGGCGAGAACTACGATACCATTTATATAAGCGATGAAGAATTTAAAGAGAAAATTCAGATAGAGATTTCGCCAGAGGAGGATTAGTGTTTATGGCAAAGCGTGGAGGGTTTCCGGCAGGGGGTATTCCGGGGAATATGAATAATTTAATGAAGCAGGCGCAGAAGATGCAGCGCCAGATGGAAGAGAATCAGAAAGAGCTGGAGAGCAAGGAATATACTGCGTCGTCAGGAGGCGGGGCTGTCTCAGTAACTGTCTCCGGCAAGAAGGAAATTCTGGCAGTGAAACTGACAGAGGAGGTCGTGGATCCAGATGACATCGAGATGTTGGAGGATTTGATTGTGGCTGCTGCCAATGAGGCGCTCCGTCAGATGGAGGAGGCGAATGCCCAGGCGATGTCCAAGCTTACTGGAGGCCTGGGGGCCCTGGGCGGGGGCCTGCCTTTCTGATGGATTACTACAGCCGCCAAATTACAAAATTAATCGAAGAATTATCTAGGCTCCCTGGTGTGGGAGCAAAGTCCGCACAGCGGCTGGCTTTTCATATTATTAATATGCCGAAAGAGCAGGCGGAGCGGTTGTCTGGCGCTATCATGGATGCAAAGAATCATGTGCGCTACTGCAAAGAATGTTTTACCTTGACCGATGATGAGCGCTGTCCTATCTGCAGAAATTCCGGAAGAGATCACGGAACGATTATGGTTGTGGAGAATACCAGAGATTTAGCCGCTTATGAAAAGACAGGAAAGTTCGAAGGTGTTTACCATGTGCTCCACGGTGCAATATCTCCTATGCTGGGAATAGGCCCCAATGATATTAAGCTAAAGGAGTTGATGCAGCGATTGCAGGCAGAGGTAAATGAAGTGATTATCGCGACAAATTCCAGCCTGGAAGGAGAAACCACGGCGATGTATATCAGTAAGCTGATTAAGCCTACTGGAATTAGAGTTAGCCGTATCGCTAGTGGAGTACCAGTGGGCGGTGATTTAGAATATATTGATGAGGTTACGCTTCTGCGTGCGCTGGAGGGTAGGGTGGAGCTATAGCCCTGGCAGAGGAGATGCAAAAGAATGGATAAGTACGAGTTTAACATCAAGGTAGACCAGATAAAAAAACTGGTGGGAAAAAATGATTTTCAAACCGCAATGAAAATTGCGGATACCATAGATTGGAAGCGGGTACGCAACGCGAACCTGCTTTCCATGATTGCTTCCGTGTATGAAAAAAATGAGGAATACCAGGAAGCGAAGGATATTCTTTTAATCGCTTTCGAGAGGGCTCCTGTGGGGAAGCGTCTGTTATACAAATTGACGCAGCTGGCGGTAAAACAGGGAAATATTCAGGAGGCAGAGAGCTATTATCGGGAATTTTGTGACTTGGCTGGGGAGGACTCCAGGCAGGATGTGCTTCGCTATTTGATATTAAAGGCAAAGGGCGCCTCCATGGATCAGCTGATCCATGCCCTGGAAAGCTATACAAGTACGGAGTTGGATGAAAAGTGGCTGTATGAGCTGGCAGAGCTGTATCATCAGGCAGGCATGGCGGATCAATGCGTCAGAACCTGCGATAAGATTATGTTGATGTTTGGGCTGGGGCAGTATGTGGATAAAGCCATGGAATTAAAACTCCAATACGCACCGCTCACTAAGTACCAGATGGATTTAGTGGAAAATCGGGATAAATATGAAGAAAAGCTGCGGATGGTGGAGCAGAATGGCATCAGTGGGGTGAATGTTCCTGGAGTAGGCACAGTGCCTGCCGGAATGGCACAGAGTATGGCACAGCGTCAGCCGGAGAATGTTCAAGGATTCGCAGAGGAGGCGATTCCTGTGCGGATGCAGCCGGAGCCGAGACCAATCCCGGTGCCTCCGCCATCCCAGACTTTCTATGAGGCAGAACAGGGAATCAGCGATTCAATACAACAGCCCCAGGAGGAGATGCTTACTGGGATTCCCGCCTCCCTAGCCGCTGAGCCTACAGATATTCCCAGCGGCAGAGTGACTGCTCAAGAACAGTTGGTGGCCAGTGTACGGGAAGCGGAAATGGAGGCAAGCCTTGCGCAGGAAATGTCAAAGCTTTCGATTGGGGATTACATGGAAGAGCCGGTAAAGGCGCAGACCAGGGTGCTGAATGATGTAAAGGAGCTAACACAGGCGGAGGCTCTGGCAGGAAAGACAAAAGTGTTAGAGGATATTCGCCATATTCAGGAAATCAAGGGAACAGAAGCCGGAATACCGGTGAAGGAAAAAGCGAAAAAACAGATCAAGTTGCCGCATATGATGGTGAAGGCAAGAGATCAAGCTGCCGGCCTGGAAATCGCGGTGGAGATGCTAAAGGAAATTCACCAGATTTTACAGTGTAAGCATCCAGTGGCAAAGATATCCGGACAAAAACTGGACCAGAAAGGCGTACTATCCTGCGCGGCAAAATTAGCGGGTAAAGATTTGATAATTGAAGAGGCAGGGGATCTATCGGACGAGATGCTGGAGGAGCTGGATCAACTTCTGGGACAGAACCAGCATCAAATGGTGGTGATGCTGGTGGATAATTCCCGCCAGATTAGCGGTATCTGCAAGGCCTGCCCCTCACTGGCGGAGAAATTTCAACGGATTTCTTCTTTGGAGGAAGGGGAGACTGCGCTGGCCAAGCTTTGCGGACCAAATGTGGGAATTGCCAGAGCCGCTTTTGCAAAGCAGGCAGTGGAGACGAGCGCTGTTAGGCAGGATGCTGGAAAATCAGTAGCGCCAGCAGAAGCGCCTCGAACCCGCCGGGCGGAGCGCGCCAGGGCTGTTTCTGAAGAACCGGAGGATATGGCGCCAGCGGAGCATACCGGCACATCCTTTACCGAGCCTATGTCTGGAAAAGCCCGAAAAGACTACCATGCGGTACGGATGGTGACAAAGGAGACTCCGCGGGATGAATTTGGCCGGGTGATTCCAGACAGCCAGGAGGATGATAAGGAAGTAATGGGTATCGACGAGTTTGCCCAGTACTGTTGTCAGTATGCCAGCCAGATCGACTGTAATATCACTGGAAAGAGTATGCTGGCGCTATATGAGCGGATTGAAATCATGGAAGAGGATGGAATTCCCCTTACAAAAGCCGAGGCAGAGGATTTAATTGAGGAAGCGGCGGATAAAGCGGAAAAGCCTTCTTTCGGAAAACGTCTGACGGGAATTTTTTCATCAAAATACGATAAAGATGGGTTATTAATTTTAAAGGAAGAGCATTTTATATAGATATGGATATTCGGTTAATTGCATTGGACTTAGATGGAACACTTTTAAATCAGGAAAAAGAATTATCTATCAGAAATCAGGAGGCGCTGGAGCGCTGCATCCAGCGGGGAATCTACGTTGTCCCTGCTACTGGACGGCCAGCATTAGGTCTTCCCGCGGTTATCCGAAATATGTCAGGGGTTCGATATGGAATCCTGACGAACGGTGCAAGAGTGGAAGACATGGTTTCGGGAAAGGTGATATCGGAAGCGAGGATTGATTGGAAGCTGGCCTGTCAGATTCTTACTTTTATTTCCCAGTATCCAGTAGCATATGATCCTTATATCAGCGGAAGAGGAAGGATGGAGGCCCGTTTCTTGAATCATTTGGAGGAGTATGGTCTTCCTCCGGCGATGCAGAAGTTAGTCCTAAGCACCAGGGATGAAGTAGAGGATGAGATTGCTTATGTTGAGCAGCGAAAAGAAAATGTAGAGAAGATCAATATTTTTACACCGGATCTAGAGCTTCGCGCACAGCTTTGGGAGAAACTTTCCCGTTATCCGGAACTGATTGTCACCTCTTCACTAGAATATAACTTGGAGATCAATGCGGCATCAGCAACAAAGGGCGCGGCTTTAAGTAAGCTGGCAGAGTTTTTGGGCATTTCGGCGAAGCAAACGATGGCCTTTGGCGATGGGAGCAATGATTTAAGCATGATTCAGACCGCTGGTGTGGGGGTAGCTATGGCCAATGGGATGGATATGGTGAAAGAGGCGGCGGATTATATCACCTTGTCAAATGAAGAGGATGGGGTGGCAGCAGCAATTCATCACTTTCTAAAAATATAGGAGCGGTTTTTCGATGACAGAATTCTTACAGGAGCATTGGCTATCTACCCTTGTAGCATCGTATCTGGTGGGAATGATGCTGTACGGACATTATCGGGGATTTTTACATTTACTGATATCCATGTCAGCACTTGTGCTGTCCCTTTTTGTGGTAAGTATTGCTGTGCCCCGGGTTACTAGGTACATTCGAGAAAATACGCAGGCTTATCAATGGATTCAGGGGAAGATGTTGGAAACTGCAGGGATTCAGGACTACACCCTTCTCAGCGAAATTCGTCCAGCAGAGCAGAGAGCAGTCATCGAGGGAAGCCAGCTTCCAGAAACGATCAAGAAAATGCTGATCGAAAATAATAATGAAGAGGTGTATGAACTCCTTCAGGTTAATCAGTTTATTGACTATATCGGTATGTATTTAGCGGATCGTATAATCCATTCCCTGGCTTTTGCCACTGTATTTCTGTGTGTTTTTCTGGGAATGCGTCTGCTGACTCGGGCAGTTAATTTGATTACTAAATTACCAGTACTATATGGCTTGAATAAAATAGCCGGGGCGGCGCTTGGTCTTGTGCTGGGTCTTGCCTACTTTTGGATTGCCTGCCTTGTGCTGAACTTATTTATTGGCACGGAATGGGGGCACTCCTTGCTGGATACTGTCGAAGCCAGCCCATGGATCTCTCTACTATATCATAATAATCTGCTTGCTAAAATGGCAATGGGGGTTATTTGGAGGATATTTTAAAATTCGGCGTTAAAATAATAAGGTATATAATGCGCGAATTTAATAAAAAACACATACAATAAAGACAAAATAGAAAAATCAGATGTTGTGGCAAAAAAACAACAGGGGTTTTGCTTTGGGTGGTAAACCACAAAATATAGATAAAATGCAGGAATATTAGCATATTTAGTAATAGTTATAGAAAGCGGAAAAATTGTTTAAAAAAAAGCTACAAATCCCTTGACAGCAAAGACATATAATGGTATAGTAAAACACAGCTTCAAAAATGAAGCGAGAGTTTAAATACTCAAAGTTCCATAAAAAACTGTTGACAAATAAAAAATGATGTGATATCATTAAATAGTTGCTCGCGAGAAATGAGCGGGCCAGCAGGAGAACAAACGGACCTTGAAAATTAAAGACTGAACAATACACAAACCCTGAAAATTCAAGAAAACAAG
>CATJIO010000160.1 GCA_949740725.1 uncultured Lachnospiraceae bacterium
GGACTGGTGTATTTCCAGACAGCTGTGGTGGGGGCACCGGATTCCTGCCTACCACTGTCAGGAATGTGGGGAGATTGTGGTGGCCAAGGAGATGCCAGGCCGCTGCCCCAAGTGTGGATGCGCCCAGTTCAGGCAGGATGAGGATACCCTGGACACCTGGTTCTCCTCCGCCTTGTGGCCTTTCTCTACCTTGGGCTGGCCGGAGAAAACCGAGGATCTGGAGTACTTCTATCCTACGGATGTGCTGGTGACTGGTTATGACATTATCTTTTTCTGGGTTATCCGCATGGTATTCTCTGGCATTGAGCAGACGGGGAAATGTCCTTTCCATACGGTGCTGATCCACGGACTGATTCGGGATTCCCAGGGAAGGAAGATGAGCAAGTCCCTGGGGAATGGAATTGACCCTCTGGAGGTGATTGAGAAGTACGGGGCAGACGCTCTGCGGATGACCCTGATTACTGGCAATGCTCCTGGCAATGACATGCGCTTTTACTGGGAGCGGGTGGAGAACAGCCGGAACTTTGCCAATAAAGTGTGGAATGCCTCCCGCTTCATTATGATGAATATGGAGAAGGCGCCAGATGCCAAAGCAGACCTTACGGATCTGACCATGGCAGACAAGTGGATTCTCTCCAAGGTGAATACCTTGGCAAAGGATGTGACGGAAAATCTGGACAAATATGAGCTAGGAATCGGCCTCCAGAAGGTGTATGATTTTATCTGGGAGGAGTTTTGCGACTGGTACATTGAGATGGTGAAGCCGCGTCTTTATTGTGATGAGGATACCACCAAAGAGGCGGCTATCTGGACGTTAAAGACGGTGCTGCTTCAGGCATTAAAGCTGCTTCACCCCTTTATGCCTTTTATCACCGAGGAGATCTTTTGCAATCTCCAGGAGGAGGAAGAGTCCATCATGATCTCCCACTGGCCAGAGTGGAGGGATGAGTGGAATTTTGCCCAGGATGAGCATGCAGTGAGCCTGATGAAGGAAGGGGTGCGGAGCATCCGCAATGTGCGTACTTCCATGAACGTACCTCCCAGCAAAAAGGCTAAGGTATTTGTGGTTTCCGAGAACCAGGAGCTTTTGGATATCTTTGAGCATGGCAAGGCATTCTTCGCCTCCCTGGGCTATGCCAGCGAGGTGGTGATCCAGAGAGATAAGAGCGGGATCGACGAGGATGCAGTGTCTGCTATGATCCCCCAGGCGGCCATCTACATGCCTTTCGCAGAGCTGGTGGATATCGAGAAGGAGATTGCGAGACTTCTGGGAGAGGAGAAGCGGCTTATGGGAGAGTTGGCCCGTGTCAACGGCATGTTGGGCAATGAGAAATTTATCAGCAGGGCCCCTGAGGCGAAAATCCAGGAAGAGAAGGCGAAACTGGTAAAATATACCCAGATGTTGGAACAGGTAAAAGATCAGCTGGCTCATTTGGAAAAATAGTTGGAATTTCGGCATGCTGGCTGGATACTTCCATGGTGTGGAAACTAAGGAAAAAAATTTTTGATAGTTTGGAGAAATTACATGAAATTAAAAAATGCGTTGCTGCTGCTTTTGACCGCTGCCATCTGGGGCGTGGCCTTCGTGGCGCAGAGTGTGGGAATGGCGTACGTAGAGCCATTTACCTTTAACGGAATCCGAAGCATTATCGGCGGCGTGGTCCTGCTCCCGGTTATCGCCCTCTTCGGCAAGAAGGAGAGGGATATGCCCATGGAGCAGAAGAAGCGAGAGAGAAAAACCTTAATCACAGGAGGTATTGCCTG
Organism: uncultured Lachnospiraceae bacterium; assembly: GCA_949740725.1. Lineage (GTDB taxonomy): Bacteria > Bacillota > Clostridia > Lachnospirales > Lachnospiraceae > Caccovicinus. The sequence goes on from CATJIO010000160.1 coordinate 1,765, forward strand.
CGGCATTATGCTGTGTGCTGCCTCGAATTTCCAGCAGTTTGGCGTCCGGTACACTACTGTGGGAAAGGCTGGATTTATCACTGCCTGTTACATTATCCTTGTGCCCATCCTCGGCCTGTTTTTGAAAAAGAAATGCGCCCCTGCCATCTGGGGTGCTGTGGCCATGTCGGCAGCTGGGCTGTACCTGCTCTGCATAGAGGGGGAGGGATTTTCCATTTCCAAGGGAGACACCCTGGTCTTGATCTGTGCAGTGATGTTTTCCCTCCACATCCTGGTGATCGATTACTATTCTCCTATGGTTGACGGGGTAAAGCTTTCCTGCATTCAATTCTTCGTTTGTGGGTTTTTGTCGCTGATACTGATGGTGATTTTTGAGGAGCCGGCGCTGACGGATATCCTGGCCGCCTGGGCTCCCATCCTCTATGCGGGGGTTATGAGCTGCGGCGTGGCCTACACTCTCCAGATCGTGGGACAGAAGGGAGTAAACCCAACTATCGCCTCTCTGATCCTGAGCCTGGAATCCAGCATTTCCGTTCTGGCGGGGTGGCTGATTTTAGGGCAGAGGCTAAACGGACGCCAGCTGATGGGATGTGCGGTTATGTTCGGGGCGATTGTGCTGGCTCAGAGCTGTGGATCCCCGTCCCAGCCGAAGGAGAATGAATCGCAGCAGTGACAAAGGGCAGTGCTACATCCCACAAATTGCTGCTGTCGATTTTTTTCGAATAATTTTAGTTGAAAATCCCCCAGGAACCTTTATAATGAAATAGGGGGTATGGTAAGGAATGGAAAATGAGTGCAGAGGAATACTTGAACAAGATCCCCATGTGGACCAGAGAAAAGAACTCCCTGGAGGAGATTCGACAGTATTTGGATGATCTGGGAAGCCCAGATCAGGAGCTCCCCATCATCCATGTGGCGGGAAGCAATGGAAAGGGATCCGTTTGCGCCTATCTGACTTCGGCCTTACTCCAGGCAGGATACCATGTGGGGACCTTTGTTTCCCCTCATCTGGTGGATATCCGGGAGCGCTTCTTGCTGGATGGCCAGATGATTTCCCGGGAAGACTTCCAGTGCTCCTTTGAACAGGTCAAGGAGGCTGCGGATGCGTGGATCCGGGCAGGAGGGAAGCACCCCACCTTTTTTGAATTCCTCTTTTATATGGCATGCCTTTCTTTTGCCCGGAAAAAGGTGGATTTTTTTGTTATGGAAACAGGCTTGGGAGGCAGGCTGGACGCCACTAACGGGATTCGGAGGCCTTTGCTCACGGTCATTACTTCCATCAGCCTGGAGCATACTCAGTATTTAGGAGATACGATTGAGGCGATTGCAGGGGAAAAGGCAGGGATTATTAAGGAAGGAATCCCAGTGATTTTTGACTGCGAGGAGAGGAAGGCGGCCAGGGTGATCCTGGATCAGGCCAAAAGGAAGAATGCTTCGCCCTTCCCAGTCTCCTGTGAGGATTATATAATAAGGAAGGACGGGGCAGGACAGGCCTGGGTCCGGATAAAAGAAGGGGGAGAGGCATTCCTTCTTCCCTTTCCCGCCTTCTATCAGGGGAAGAATGGGGCCTTGGCCTTTAAAGCCCTGGAGGTGCTGATAAAACAAGGTGCAATCGGAGGAGAAAAGAAGAGCCTTTTTCTGGAAGGGTTGGGAAAAACCCGGTGGCCCGGACGGATGGAGGAGGCGCTGCCTGGAGTTTTCCTGGATGGGGCCCATAATCCTGGAGGGATGGAAGCCTTTGGGCGAGCTGCCGGCGAGCTGATCGGGCAGAGATGGGGAGCAGCCAGCGATGGCGAGGAGCGGTCCAGAGGCCGTGTACTTCTCCTCCTTGCCGCGGTAAGGGAAAAGGATATCCAGGAGATGATCCACTGCCTTGCCCATTGGATTCAACCAGATCTTATGGCGGCTACCGGTCTTCACAGCGAGAGGGGGCTTTCTCCCTGGAAGCTGGCTGCCCTGCTGGAACAGGAATTTTCTGGCCCGGTCACGCCATTTGAGACAGCAGAGGAAGGCTTTCATTTCCTCCTTTCCCAGAAGGGGGAGGAGGATCTCCTATTCTGCGCCGGCTCTCTCTATCTGATCGGGGAGCTCAAGGCGTTGACAGGAATAACCGGGGAAACACCGGAAAGGAGAAGCTATGATTGATTTTGACGAGGAGATCGCCCGCTTTCAGCCCAGTCTGGAAGTAGAGGAGATCGAGGATGCCATTGTAAAAGCAGATTTAACAGATATGACCGACATCATGATCCAGATGATGAAGGGGCTGAAGGAAGAATAAAAGCAATGGATTATATGAAACGAAACCGCCAGATTGCCAACAGCTTGTACAATCTGGGATTAGAGAAAGCAAAGCTCCGTGATTTGACCGGGGCCATAAGCTGCTTAAAGAAAAGCCTACGTTTTGATAAATATCAGATGGATGCCAGAAACCTTTTAGGCCTGGTATTTTACGAGATGGGAGAGACAGCCCATGCTCTGACCCAGTGGGTAATCAGCATGAATTTAAAGCCCACAGATAATCTGGCGGACAGCTATCTGGAGGAGATTCAGAGAAAGCCTGGCCAGCTGGAGCAGGAGAGCCAGATGCTGAAGACCTATAACCAGGCTCTCTGGCAGATCCAGAATGACAATGAGGATCTGGCCGTTTTCCAGTTGACCAAGGTGGTGGATGCTAATCCCCGCTTTGTAAAGGCCCATATCCTCCTGGCGCTGATTTACATGTCTAACGAGGATTATGTGAAGGCAGGAAAATACTTGTACCGAGTCCTCCAGGTGGATAAGAATAATCCCAAGGCTCAGCGGTATATGTCCATTGTCAAGCAGAATACCGGGCGGGAGGAAGTGGAGAAGAAAAAGCTGAAAAACGCTTTTTCCCACCGTCAGATGGAGGATGACGACATCATTGTCCCGCCGGAGTATAAGGAGAATACCCGCTGGGGCAGTATTTTAAATATTATTGCCGGTTTTATCATCGGCATGCTGGTGATCTTTTTCCTGGTAATGCCGGCCAATAGCAAGTCATTGAACACGGCCCATAACCAAGAGCTGATTCAATACAGCCAGAAGATCAACGATCTGAATCAGCAGCTGACCACAAAGACTGAGGAGTATGATAGCCTGAAAATCCAGTCAGACCAGATGACTGAGGAGCTTTCCACGATAGACGCCGCACATCAGGCCCAGCTGCAGCAGTATCAGACGGTTATTCAGCTGATCCAGGCGTACCAGGGAGAGGACTTGATGACAACCGTCCAGCTGTATACCACATTAGACATTTCCTTGATTTCTGATCAGAGCGTGCTGGATATTGTCAATGCCATCACACAGGAAATGACCACCAATGGATACCAGGCATTAGAAGAGTTGGGAACCAGCGCGTGGAACGGAGGAAATCTGGAGCAGGCAGTAGCCTATTATGAAAAGAGCCTGGAGATCAAGCCGGACAATCCAGGAGTTATGTATCTCCTGGGCAGGGTTTACCAGCAGATGGAGAATGAAGAACAGGCAAGTCTCTGGTTTGGGAAGCTGATAGAAGAATATCCGGATTCCCGCCAGGCGGGCCAGGCCAGGACGGCTATGGGTGGAGCATAGGGAGTAAAAGACATTTTGCTGCTGTGACACACGGATTGTTCCGCACATTGTGCCTGGGATGATGCTATGAAGGACACTACGAAAGAAGAGGGTTTTGTAGGTCCTTCTTTTTATTTTTGTAGGGAATGCTGTGGCAGCGGAATTCCTGACTGCCTGCAGCGGAAAGGAGACGATCATGAACCAAAAAACATTTTCCTATGAGGCCAGAGGCTCGGCATTGGTGATTCATCTGCCCAAAGAGCTGGATCACCATAATTGCAGGAATTTAAAATATGAGACCGATCTGCTTCTGGCAGAAAATTACGTGAGCCGGATTATCTTTGACTTCAGCCGCACGGAATTTATGGATTCCTCTGGCATTGGCATCTTGCTAAACCGCTATAAACAGATGGCCGGAAGCGGGGGAAGCGTGGCTATCTATGGGGCCGGATCCCAGGTGCACCGTATTCTTCATGTAGGCGGCCTGTCTCGTCTGGTGCCCTGCTTTGACACTAAGGAGGCGGCGCTGCTGGCCTGAGGGTTATCCAGTTAGCTGGATACTTAGTATAGACGGACATTCAGTACAGCTTGAATATTCAGCACAGTTTGATTTTCTAGTTAGCCGTATTCTTGCTGGCTAGCTGGAGTCCGGCCAGGCATATGGGGATATTTAGAAGATAGGAGAATGTCAGGGGAGCGGAATGCTTTTCAAAAGGATTATCAAAAGAACGATGAAAAAGAAAGGGCGAAGATCGTGAACATGGAGAAAGAACAAACCCAGAAATGGAGTGGAAACAGGGAAGAAACCCAGAGGTGTGGCGGAAACAAGGAAGAAAAGGGGGAGAGTATCCGTCTGGAGATGGACAGCCAGTCGAAAAATGAGGAGTTTGCCCGGGTAGTTGTGGCCGTATTTATGAGCCGTATGAATCCCACTTTGGAAGAGATCGACGACGTAAAAACAGCAGTGTCAGAGGCAGTCACTAATGCGGTGATCCACGGTTATCAAAACAGGGATGGAATTGTATACATAGAAGCCAGAATCTGCGGCAGTGAATTAACCGTGACGGTCAGAGATCAGGGCGTAGGCATACCCGATCTGAAAAAAGCTATGGAGCCCATGTATACCTCCGATGCCACAGGAGAACGATCTGGTATGGGTTTTTCCTTTATGGAAGCCTTTATGGATAAGCTGGAGGTAGAATCTCAGTTGGGAAAGGGAACGACAGTTCGGATGAAAAAGCGGATAGGAGGTTGATCCCATGGATGAGACCATGAATCTGATTCAGAGGGCCCACGAAGGGGATAAAACAGCCAGAGATAAGCTGGTTGTGGAAAATATGGGATTAATCTGGAGTATTGTCCGGAGATTTGAACGTCGAGGCTACGAGATGGAAGACCTCTTCCAGATCGGATCCATCGGGTTGATGAAGGCAGTGGATCATTTCGATTTAACCCTGGGGGTGAAGTTTTCCACTTATGCTGTCCCTATGATCTGTGGGGAGATCAAACGTTTTCTCCGGGATGACGGCATGATTAAGGTAAGCCGCTCCCTAAAAGAGCTGGGAATCCGGGTCAATGCCACCCGCCAGAATTTAAGCGGGACTCTGGGCCGGGATCCCACCATTGAGGAGATCGCCAAGGCCCTGGGGGAGACCCGTGAACAGGTGGCTGCTTCTATTGAATCATCGGTGGAGGTAGAATCCCTCTACCGTCCGGTAAACTATAATGATGAGCCGGGTCTTTGCCTCATTGATAGGATTCCGGAGGAAAACGAAACACAGGAGAAAATTTTAAATGGGATGGCGCTGGAAAAGCTGGTGTCCGAGCTGGAGACAAGGGACAAAGATATTATCCTGCGGCGGTATTTTTACAACCAAACTCAGAGCCAGGTGGCAAAGGACTTAAATATTTCGCAGGTTCAGGTATCCCGTTTAGAAAAGAAAATTTTAAAATCAATGCGGGAAAAGATCGTATAGATTTCAGGGAATCGGACATACTGGGAAAAGATTCAGCAATAAAAATCTTTTTAAGAAGGTGTGTAATATGGATTCCCTGAAATTTCTTTTTGGTATGGCGATATTGCTCCTCTGTATGGGGATAATCGGGATGGTGATCTGGGTGATTCTCTTTGGAATTCCTAAAGGGGCAATGGAAGGAGGCACTCTGGTGCAGGGCTGCCTGGAGGCCTTAGGGAGAGGGCAAGTCTTGTAAAGATGGAAAAGGCGTGGTAGTCTGCCTGAAGCGGGAAAGATGTGGTCTGAGATGTCTAAAGTTGAGACAGGCCGAAGGATTTTGACTGATTTGAAGAAATGAGGAGGCCAAGGGACGTTGGAAAAAGAAAAGAGCAAGCAGATATATCTGAAGATCGATTCCATCACAGAAGTCCGAAAACAAGATATCTTTCTAAAAGATGTGGGGAAGGTAGTCTGCCAGGATGAAGCGCTGCAAAATAAATGTAGCAGTCTGAAAATTAAAAAAATCCATGAGAAAAAACAGCATCGATATGTAGAAGATGTGCTGGATGTGATTGCCAAGATCCAACAGTTGGATCCGGCAGCACAGGTAGATAATCTAGGAGAGGTTGATTATATCATCGATTACCATCCGCCCAAGCCATCCCATGCTGCCTGGCAGTGGACGAAAACTATCGCAATCTGTATTGTCTGCTTCTGCGGCGCAGCCTTTGCCATTATGACCTTTAATAATGATGCCAACGTCCCTACCCTTTTCCAGGAGCTCTATCGACTGGTTATGGGACAGGAGTCGGATGGATTCACCGTGCTGGAGGCCGGATACTCCATCGGCCTTTCCCTGGGAATTTTAATTTTCTTTAACCACTTCATGAAGTGGAAACTCAATACGGACCCCACTCCCATCGAAGTACAAATGCGGACCTACGAAGATGACATCTGCAAGACATTGATCCAAAATCAAGGGAGGAAGGAGACGGAAGTGGATGTTACTTAACTGGAAACTTTGGGTGATGCTTTTTTCCGGCCTGTCCGCTGGTGGGATTGTAGCGGCGGGAGTCTTTGCCTTTCTGGCCATTATCGGTGTATTTCCCCGTTTAATTGGGAAAACCAAGACAAAAAATCATATCCTTCTCTATGAAAACCTGATTATCTTAGGCGGAATTCTAGGAAATCTTTTGGATTTATATGAGTTTCACCTTCCCATTGGCGGATTCTTGGGACAGGCTCTGCTTCTGACATTTGGTGTGGCGGTGGGGATTTTCGTAGGTTGCCTGGTCATGTCGCTGGCCGAAACCCTGAATGCCCTCCCTGTGATCGTCCGAAGAATTCACCTGGCAGTTGGATTACAATATATTATCCTGGCGGTAGCTTTGGGGAAGCTGGCAGGCTCCCTCTGGTACTTTTGGGATGGGATGGGGAAGTTAGGATAAATCAGGGGAAATATTCTGTGTTTCGACAAGGGATTTCTAGTAGAAATGGATTTCCAGTAGAAGCAGATTTCTAGTAGGAGGTAGAAAAGGTAAGCGGTGAAAGGCTGGGAATGAGGGCCAGGGAAATGGCAAGAGGCAAGATTGAGGGAATGGTGAAGGACAGTGAGAAGAGAATGATGGAGGTAATCAGATGGAAATAAATAAAGACGCATATGGCGCTTATGTGAAGGAAGTGACCCCTTTAAATAATGTGTGGAAGGATATGGGAAAAGCGTTTCTCATTGGCGGTTTGATCTGCCTGGCTGGACAGCTGATCATGAACGGGCTGATGAATGGAATGGGTGTGGAAAAGGAGGCTGCTGCAGCATGGACTTCGATTATTTTAATCGGAGCCAGTATTTTGGCTACGGGGGTGAACTGGTATCCAAAGCTGGTTCAGTTCGGTGGCGCCGGCGCTCTGGTGCCCATTACCGGCTTTGCCAACTCGGTGGTGGCACCGGCGATTGAGTATAAAACGGAGGGACAGGTGTTCGGGATCGGCTGCAAAATATTCACAATTGCTGGGCCGGTGATACTTTATGGGATTTTGAGCAGTTGGGTGTTGGGAGTGATTTATTGGATTGGGGGAGTGTTGGGGGTTATTTGAGAGGTGAATAGGGAAGTAAAAAATTAATTTGGTAGTTGGCTTTATGAGCAGGATGATGGATAAAAAATTCATTAGCCTGCTTTTTTGATGTTTTATAGGGAGTGTGAAAGTTTTTCTGTAAATAGAGATCTTCTATGATAAGCAGATAATAAAGACAGGTGATTTTGTTCACCTGTTTTTACTATACGAATCTTTGTTTTATTTGTCAAGTAGAATGTCCATGTTTTTTGTCGAATATAAGTCATTTATGATAATCGCTTATTGGCTCGAGTCCATACGGATAAAATAGGATAAATCACACAAAAAAAGCATTGATATTAAGCTGAACCTTTAACCAGGGTGTCCCTGTTTTAATTATGGGACATCTGCCCATCAGACATTCTTTTTAGCCTCGAACCAAACCACCACCGGCTTCAGCTGGTGGTGGTTTGGTTTTCCCATGTTCTGTCCTGGAAGGAATTTTCATCCAGATAGAGAAACATCAGCTTCACCATGTTGACTGCCAGCGCTTTCTGTGACTTTGTCCTGCCGGCCAGCAATTGACGCAAAATCAAATATTCGGCATCCTCATCCGGGATAACGGAATCAGAAAGCAGGTAATCCACGGTGACGCCTAACCGGTTGGCCACCGCTACCAGATTATCCAGGGTCAGGCTGCGCTCGCCGCGTTCAATCTGCCCGATATATGCCATGGAAAGGTTTACATCTTCCGCTAACTTCTCCTGTGTAAGATTCAGTTTCAGACGTTCTTCCCGGATGCGCCTGCCCAATGTCCGTTGCACCATAGAATCCCTCCAATGCTTATAGTATACCCCAATCATACTAAAAGCTGATATTTTGCGTAATCTGCACAGTGCATTATTTTTCTGTGCTGTATGTTATATTTGCTTTCAGGATGTGTGAAAAGCGCGGCAGACGGCACAGGAGACGGCTATTGGCAAGAGCGTCCAGGCAAACATCGTAATTCTTACAAATGCCGGAATCGACATCTGATAGAATGGTATTACGAAGGACGGTCCTTCCTGCCCGTCAGCGACTCTGACCGCAGCCTGATGAAAGCGCTGGAATGGGCTGTCCAATTACGGCGGCTTCTGCCATAGCCTTTGGCCGGCGATGGCGAATCACACTGAAACCTAAGCTGTAAGTTGTATTTTTATTTACTATATGATAAGATAGAAGAAGGTCGGCAGAAGATGCAGAAGGTCGGATCCTACGCGGAAGAATACGCCGGCTGTCTGGGCATCAGATTCAGCAGCAGGGAGGAGCAAACATGGAACTTAATATCCGTCGATGACGGGAGAGGAGATGTAAACATGGAAAACAAGAACAAGAATCTTATGACGCTGGAGGAGCGCCTTAAATATGCGGCAGAATCCCGGGCATCCTCACCGGAAGCCGCCGTCCGGATGGTGCGGAAATTTTCCGAAATCCCCGCCGGGTATTTTTTCTGCGGAGAGGGGGATTTGGATGCCATGAATGAACTGACAGGGAAGTTCTGGGAACATCCCTCGGTGGACGTGGATACCTATCATGGCTTCTGTCAGACCTTCAGGCTGGCAATCATCTACGATACCGCCCGTCGCATGCAGCAGCAGCCGGAAACGATGCTGTCTTTAGAGGACTCCTCTAATCCCTGCCAGCCCATCTGGGACGCCGGCACGGTCAACGCCGTCATTCTGTTAGGGCTGATGCTGCTGGACCATGCAAAGGGCAGGGGAAAGAACAAAGACATCTACCACTGTATGAGGATGACCTTGGGACAGTATCTGGATGCCCTGGCGGAATTTACTTCCGGGGAGGAGAAACCAGGAACGACTCAGACCGATTTCCGATTGTTTGGACAGATCTTTCTGAAGAGCCACGACGGTTCCAGGCCCCTGGGGGAGGCGCTGGCGGACATTCTCAGGCGCTATATTGCCGCGCGGCAGGAATTTGGCCGTCTGGAGCATATTCTCCGCTGCATGGATGCCCTTTCCTGCTGCCTGGAAGAACAGGGAGGGCCGGAGGCGGACAGCGCTCGGCGCTTCCGGGAGGTCCTGGGAAAGCATTGTCCCGGTTTGGAGGGACAAAAGCTGATGGAGGAAGGCGGAGGGCGCCAGGATCCTTATGGGCGTTATCTCGCCCTGGCCGGCGAATATCCGGAGGATGTGCCGGATCCCGGCAGCCAAGGGCTTGCCCCGAGAGCCGTCCGCAGCCAGGTATTTTTGCCTGAGTATGACTGCAGCCCCGAGTCTCTGCGTGGGCTGGCAGTCCAGACGCCCTTCCGGGATTTCCGGGAGCTTCTGGAGAAGAACATCTGCGAGGAACGGCTGGCCCGCGCCATGAAGGAGATAAACGCGTCGGCGGTGTA
>CATJIO010000161.1 GCA_949740725.1 uncultured Lachnospiraceae bacterium
AGCCTATCCCAGGCCATGGAGTCGATAAATCACGCCATAATGCTTAACAATGAATAACGTGACCGACACAGGTCTAACCCCATTCTTCATCATCCCTTTTCTTTAAATTTCACCTGCAATGCACTTTACTGCACTGACGCAGCGTTATCTCATTATAGCATATGCAAATTTCCCTGGCAATCCTTTTCTTGCCCTTTCGGCAAAGGAACATTTTATTCCGCGAAATGCCCCAGCTCTCCCATCACCGCAACCACCTGATCCACACAAGTCTCGCAAAGTTCTAAGGAAGACGCTTCCACCATCACCCGCACCACTGGCTCGGTCCCCGACTGGCGCAGAAGGATTCTTCCATCATCTCCCAGCTTCTCAGCCACTTTAGTCACCTCCGCCTGAACCGCCGAATCGTCCTGCGCCTTCTTTTTGTCCTTTACCCGTACATTCTTCAACACCTGGGGATAGATTTCCACCTCAGAGGCCAACTTATCCAGGGACTGTTTTTTCTCTAAAATAACCTCCATCAGTTTTAAGGAGGTGAGAATACCATCCCCTGTAGTTGCATGTTTGCTAAAGATAATATGTCCTGACTGTTCACCGCCCAGGCCATGACCATTCAGAGCCATGTTTTCATACACATATTTATCTCCCACTGCTGTCTTTTCATAACGGATATTTTCCCGGTCAAATGCCTTGTAAAGCCCAAAATTCGACATAATCGTGGTAACAACCGTGTTATGGGGGAGGGTATGCTGCTCCTTCATATATTTCCCGCAGATGTACATAATCACATCCCCATCTACCAGTTTTCCCTTTGCATCCACTGCAAGGCACCGATCTGCATCGCCATCATAAGCAAAGCCCACATCACAGCCCTTCTCCACCACATACTTCTGCAGATTTTCGATGTGGGTCGATCCGCAATTTGTATTAATATTCACTCCATTTGGCTCATTATTGATCACATGAGTCTCTGCCCCGAGAGCGTCAAATACATTTTTCGCAATGGCTGAGGCGCTTCCGTTGGCGCAGTCCAAGGCAACTTTCATATTCTTAAAGGAGCGGGTGGCAATGGAAATCAAATATCCGATGTAACGATTCCGACCGGCTGCAAAGTCTATCGTCCGTCCGATGTTTTCCCGCCTTGCCAGCGGGATCTCCCCAATCTCTCCATCCAGATAACTCTCGATCTTCTCGATCACCTTTTCCTCCAGCTTCTCCCCATTTTCATTGATTACTTTGATTCCGTTGTCATAAAATGGATTATGGCTGGCAGATATCATAATTCCACAGTCAAAACCCTCAGTCCGCACCACATAAGAAACGCTGGGCGTGGTGGTAACATGGAGAAGATACACATCTGCCCCGGAAGCTGTCAGTCCTGCTACCAGGGAATATTCAAACATATAACTGCTTCTTCTAGTATCCTTTCCGATGACTACCCGGCATCTCCGGTCAGAAGCCTCCTGACCATAATACCACCCTAAAAAGCGCCCTACCTGATACGCATGTTCTACCGTTAACTCTACATTCGCTTCCCCGCGAAATCCATCCGTTCCAAAATATTTTCCCATCTCTCCATCCTTTCCGCGCATTCCTTTTGTCAGGAATCATTTTACCAGCGCCTATTACTCCTGTCAAGATTTCTGCTTCCCCATGAAATGATTCCAGCTATTTACCATACTCTATGCTTCCCCCTTTATTCCAGTGCGGTTTCCGGAGAAATCGGTTAAAATGCCAGCTGCGATATCAAAAATGGTCCTTTCTAAGGTTATTTTTGATATCGCAGCTATCTTGTCTGGTTTTTCCAGAGTTTATGCTATATAATAATTATACAATCTTACATGGATGGATTTTTATCCGTTCAGTACAACCTCCAAGGCTGGCTCTAATAAGACAAGAGCATTCAGCCTGTGGCAGCTGATGTCAGGCTTGCTTCGCCTGCATTCAGCTGCTTTCCTTTTTTAAGGCCGACTTTGCGCTACTTATGCTGTCTCCTGCAGCTTAGCCAGCTTGGCTGCCTGATCAGCGGTGATTAATCCGTCTAACAGCTCCTGAATATCCCCATTGACAATGGAATCAATCTTATATAAAGTAAGCTTGATCCGGTGGTCCGTAACACGGCCCTGGGGGAAATTGTAGGTGCGGATTTTCTCTGATCGGTCGCCAGTGCCAATCTGGCTGCGGCGCTCATCCGCTTCTGCGCTCTGGCGCTTTTCCATCTCCAGGTCATACAGCTTGGATCTCAGGAGGCGGAAGGCCTTCTCCTTATTCTGCAGCTGGGATTTCTCTGTCTGGCTATAAATCACAATCCCTGTGGGGATGTGGGTTAAGCGTACTGCAGAGTCGGTTGTATTTACGCACTGTCCACCATTTCCTGAAGCACGCATGACATCGATGCGGATATCCTTATCATCGATCACAATGTCAAATTCCTCTGCCTCTGGCATCACCGCCACTGTCGCTGTGGAGGTGTGTATTCTCCCCCCGGATTCCGTCTCCGGCACGCGCTGCACCCGGTGGACACCACTCTCATATTTCATCTTAGAGTAGGCTCCCTTGCCATTAATCATGGCAACTACTTCTTTAAATCCGCCGATTCCATTTTCATTTACACTCACCAGCTCTACTTTCCAGCGCTGGCTGTCTGCGTAATTTACATACATGCGGTACAACTCCGCAGCAAACAGCGCTGCCTCATCCCCTCCCGCTCCGGCGCGGATTTCCAGAATAATGTTTTTATCATCATTGGGATCCTTGGGCAGCAGCAAAACCTTCAGTTCGTATTCCAGTTCTTCTATCCGCTTTTTCCCATCAGACAGCTCTTCCTTAGCCAGCTCCCGCATCTCCTCATCATTTTCCTCTTCTAACAGCATTAAGCTGTCTTCCACATCCTGCTTCGCCTGCTTATATGCCTTATATGCCTCCACCAGGGGAGTCAAATCCGCCTGCTCTTTCATCAGGCGCTGAAACCGCTTGGGATCGTCCGTCACCCCCGGGCTGGATAATTCTTGCATCAACTCTTCAAAATGAATTACTATATCTTCTAGTCGATCAAACATACGCTTCTCCTCTCTTCGCTTTATCTTTAACCTTGCCAGACAAATTTCCCGCAAAATGCAGCCCTTCTCCCTCTATCGTGTACACCTTAGGGCCATACTGCTGCTGCCACTCGTTCATGGCCTGCAGCGTCGGGAATAATCCGCACATCACAAAAGCCATGATCCTGTAAAATCTGTCTCACCTTTTCTCCTTGGTCATATCCGATTTCCAGGTAGATTGACGCCCCATTCTTCAGATATCTTTCGCTGCTCTTAGCAATCCGACGGTAAAACTCCAATCCATCCGCATTGCCGTCCAGAGCCATCCTGGGTTCATGATCCTTTACCTCCGCCTCCAGACCCAGGATGTGTTGGGTGGGGATATAGGGTGGATTGGACACCAAAATATCAAAGCCATCCCATCCCTTTTCCAATGTTTCCTCCACCGGTTCCAAAGCAAGGAACAAATCTCCCTGTAACAGCTCTACCTGGCATCCGGATTTTCCCTCTTTATCCATGCAGGAAAGTAAGCTTTCCCTATTTCTCCCTGCCACCTTTAATGCCTCTGCTGACAGATCCACCGCGGTAATCCGACGGTAATTTCCCAGGCGCGCCAGGCTGATGGCAATGCAGCCCGAGCCAGTGCAGAGGTCGAGAATATGCTCTCCCTTCCCAGGATGCTCCTTTAACACCAGCTCCACTAGCGTCTCCGTATCCTGCCTGGGAATCAGCACATGGCGGTTAATGAAAAAGGATAATCCCATAAATTCCTGGGCGCCTAAAATCTGCTGCAGAGGAATCCGTTTCCCTCTCTGGCCAATCATTTCCCGGTATCTGCTGATCCCTTCGCTTATCCCATCATTATCCGGCAGCTGGTGACTTCGGTTCATTAAAAAATGTACCATATCTGTCCGAAAGGCCTCCAGCAGCAAATACTTGGCATCCAGCTCCGGATCCGGGACGCCTCTGCGCTTTAGTTCCTCCCTCCCGAAGGTAAGGAGGCTCTGCAATGTGTGTTTCATTTCCAAATCAATCCTTCCCCATACGGGTCAATTCCTCCCTTACGGCTCTTCTCTTCCCAGGTTGCCGGCAGCCTTCTGGCTCTGCTCCTCCCAGCCCGGAAAGTTCTCATTTAAGTATTCTTTCCAGTCAAACACAGCTTCCACTGCCTGGATCGCCACCTGGATCATGCCTTCATCCGGCTCCTTGGTGGTTAAATTCTGCATCCACAAGCCAGGGCGGCTCAGCAGATCGACCAAAGGATTATCGCTCCGCCCTGCCAGCCGCAAAAATTCGTAGGAGACTCCGGCAATCACGGGAATTAGCACAATCCGGCTGACGATTCGCAGCCAGATGGTTTCTACTCGGATTACCATAAAGAATAAAATGCTGATTACCATTACAATTAAAAGGAAGCTCGTGCCGCACCGCTTGTGCTCCTTGGAGCTTTGGCGGACATTCTCCACGGTCAGCTCCTTCCCATGTTCAATGCAGTTGATACACTTATGCTCTGCGCCGTGGTACATAAAGGTACGCCGGATATCCTCCATCTGAGAAATTAATTTAATATATGCAATAAAAATGCCGATACGGATAAGCCCCTCTAAGATAGCCATTATCGTGGGGGATGGGATAAACCTCCGGAAAATTCCGGCGATCAGCAGCGGGAATACCATAAAAATAACCACTGCCATCAGCACAGAAAAAAGCATCACTGCGCTCATCAGCGCAGTCTCCACCTTTTCCCCAAATACCTTATCCAGCCAAAGCTCAACTCTACCTGGCTGGCTATCCTCATCATCTTCAAAAAAGCTGGCGGACCATGTGAGCGTCTTCATCCCCAGAATCATGGAATCTGCAAAGCTGAAAATTCCCCGGATAAAGGGAAGGGAAAAAAGCGTTACCTTTTCCGTCAGGCTCACATACCGATCCCTTGCCACCTGGATCTCTCCGTCAGGCTTTCGGACCGCAGTGGCGTATTCCTCTTTATTTTTCATCATAATACCTTCGATCACTGCCTGTCCGCCGATCCCTGAATATTTCATATCCTTCAAAGCCTCCTAAATACCAGGTAAAAAAAGCGTCCTCTTCCATACACGTTGTACGCAAAAGAGCACGCTTTATCTACATCTCTTATCCAATAATTCCTACTGGGCCTGAATACCATACTTCCGGTTAAACTTGTCAATACGTCCGCGAGCCGCAGCTGTCTTCTGCTGGCCAGTGTAGAATGAATGGCACTTGGAGCAAACCTCTACGTGGATATCCTGCTTAGTAGAACCAGTCACGAATTCATTGCCACAGTTGCATACTACTTTTGCCTGATAATAATTTGGATGGATTCCCTCTTTCATAATTTTCACCTCATTCACATTATTTGCGGTTTCCGACCGCACGAAAATACCTATAGTTTTCCTATCTATGTCTAAAATAGACAGCCTAATTAGTATAGCATAGGATAGATGAAAATGCAATGACTTTTTATAAGTACCTACGGCGCCGAATTTCATCCACAAATTCCCGGTTTGTCTTAGTCTTGGAAAATAAATCCAGAATCTTTTCCACCGAGTCTTCTGGCTTCATGGAATTCGTAGCACGGCGAATAATCTCGATGGCCTCTACTTCCTCTCGGCTCAAAAGCAGGTCATCCCTTCTGGTGCCGGATTTTAAAATATCGATAGCTGGAAAAATACGCTTTTCTGAAAGTTTCCGATCTAACACTAACTCCATATTGCCAGTTCCCTTAAACTCCTCATAAATTACATCATCCATCCGACTTCCCGTGTCAATTAGGGCTGTTGCCAAAATCGTCAGGCTGCCGCCTTCCCGCATATTCCGGGCGGCACCGAAAAACCGTTTCGGCATGTGGAGCGCCGCTGGATCCAGACCTCCAGATAAGGTACGGCCACTAGGGGGAACCACCAGATTATAGGCTCTGGCTAGACGGGTAATGCTGTCCAAGAGAATCGTTACGTCACGTCCATGCTCTACCAGCCTTCTTGCCCGCTCAACCACCATTTCTGACACCCGCTTATGCCGCTCCGGAAGCTCATCAAAAGTGGAATAAATCACCTCCACATTTTCCCCGACAATCGCCTCTTTTATATCGGTAACTTCCTCGGGCCGTTCATCAATAAGAAGGATAATTAGGTGCATTCTGGGCTGATTGGTGGTAATGGCCTTGGCCACCTGCTTTAACAGCGTGGTTTTCCCAGCCTTGGGGGGCGACACAATCATGCCGCGCTGACCTTTTCCGATGGGAGCCATCAAATCCAATACCCGCATTGCCAAGGTATTTCTTGTACCGGTGGTCTCCATATGGATCCGCTCATTGGGGAAAATCGGTGTCAAGTCCTCAAAATTCGGCCTCCGCTCTGCCACATTCGCCGGATACCCATTAATGCTGGTTACATAGAGCAGAGCCGCAAATTTCTCTGTCGCTGCCTTTACTCTCCGATTTCCCCGGATAATGTCTCCGGTTTTCATATTAAACCGCCGTATCTGAGAAGGCGCTACGTAGACATCATTTTCTCCTGGGAGAAAATTTTCACAGCGGATGAATCCGAAGCCGTCCGGCATAACCTCTAAGATGCCGTTTGCCTCCATCCCGCTGTCCAGCTCCTGAATTTCGTCCTGGCTCATCTCCGTAGTTCTACCATCTGGCCGGGCAGCTTCCCGCACCGCTATTTCAGTACTTCTGTTCTCCGGGCTTCTGACGTCAGTATTTCTCGCCTCAGGATTCCTCATATCAAAGGATCTGCCTTCCTGACTCCTGGTATCCCCAGTTCTCCCCTCAGGATTTCGATTCTCAATACTTCTTGAATCGGATCCCCGAGTGTCTGCAGCTCTGCCTTCTGAATTTCTTATCTCAGCATTCCTTGATTCTACGCTCCTGGAATAAGCCTCCTGGTTGTTTCCCCCCTTTCCCCGGTTCTGAAAACTGCCTCGGTTCTCATGACGGGTAACAATCCGAACCTGCCGATTCTCTGGGCGACCTCCCTGCCGTCCACCTGGGAGCTCTCGGCTATTCTCCCTTTTCACACTTTGCGACTCCGCGGCAGGGGCTGGTGTAGGGGCCGACTCCGTCTCTTCTTGCAGTACTGGCTTCGCCCCTTCTTTCTTCACTGTATCTGTTGTTCCACCTTCCTCCGGCTGACAAAGCAAATCAATCAGCTCCGCCTTCCTCAAGCTACTGATTCCTTTCAACCCCTTTGCTTTCGCCAGCTCCTTCAATTCATTTAAGGGAAGGGTATTTAATTTTTCGCGCATTCTCTCTCCTTTTATAATACTTTCTATCTGCTTCTATTCTCTCAATCATATTAACGGGGATTTCTATCAGACTTAGAATCGATCGAAATGTACAGATGATTTCATCAGCCTTCTGCGGCTGTTTTGACGATCCTATTATACGCCTATTTTCTATAGAAAGTAAAGTGGTTTTTGATTCCCGTAGAATTTCGATAGAATCGGGTATGTGGAGAACCGCGGCCACCATCCCCTTTCCTCTGGCACCTCAGCCAACTACGCAGGGCCCCCGAAAAAATCCATTTAGCACAGCTCCATCCGCATCTTCCAACTCCAGCCCCAATGCCCTAGCCATAATTGGTCCTTCATCGATCAGATACATTTCATCTATCTGGGCGCCCGGCTGAAAGTCTGGCCCGGCAGCTAGGAAGAAGGTCTCATACCCGGGCGCATCCGGATCGTATCCGTGGGCTCCGCGGTGGACGCCGTTCCCTTTCGACGCTGATTGAAATGGCATCTGGCATCCGTTTTTAAAATAATACCCTTCTTTTGCTTCCAACAGAAAAGCACATTTGGGGTCAGCCCCCTTCTCCCAAGCCTGCTTTCTGGTATATACGGTCTTAATGCCGGAATCGGGTTTTCTCTTCCACTCTTTCAACCAACCGGCTACCTCAGGGATCCACTTCTTATCCTCTACATAAATATAGCAGGCTCCATCGCAATTCTGCGCGGTGACTTTCCAGTCGGTCAGACGGCCGTCCTTCTCCTTGGCCCATCCTCTTTGGACAATCTGATAATTGGGATACACAACCTGGTGAACATTTTTCTGATAGTGGTCTCCCAGCAAAATAATATTTGTCGTCTTTTCTTCTCCCATCCGTTCCAGTAACCCCAAAGTTTCCCCAAGGCGCAGATCATGCCGTATCAGCGCTTTTTGGGCCTCTTCAGAATTCACTCCATAATCATGGCGGAGAGTGTCTACGTCCGTAAGGTGCACCAAGGTTAAATCTGGATGATACTTGCGGAGTGTACGCAAGAGGGCTGACTGAACAAAATTATCCAGCATTGGCTGATTCACTCCGTCTAGCAAATGACCATACCGACGGAATAAATCCATCTCGTATCTGGGCGTTCCGTAGAGAATAGATACCAGAAACTGATTTTCCCATGGACGGTTGGCCCATATCTCCGGAAGATTATAGGTAATCCTGGCGCCGGCAGTAACCGGCCACAGAAGGGCAGCTGTTGTCAAGCCTGCCTTCCTGGCCTCATCATAAAGGGTCGTTCCCCGGACAAACCTTCTTTGCCAAAACCAGTCCGGATTCTTTCGTCCCGGCTGAAGTCGCAGGTTATTGATAATTCCATGGTGGAGTGGAAGTTTTCCGGTAACAATACTCGTATGGGCCGGATAGGTTAGACTAGGACACACGCTCTTTACCTTCCGGCAGATAGCCGCCCTCTTCATCAGCTCCTTAAAATGCGGCAGCGTCTCTAAAAACTTCAAATCCCTGCTTCCCACCGCGTCCAGGGAAATCACCAGCATCCGGTGAGGCTTTCTGTCTATGTATTTTTTCCTATTTCTCATGTAACTCTCCTTACTGTGCCTGTTCCTTGAGCCATTCCATATGTTCCTTAATCTGCTTTTCATAGCCATTATCTGAAGGCTCATAGAATATAGTTCCTACCAGGCCGTCTGGCAGATATTGCTGCTTTACATAATGATTAGGATAATCATGGGCATACTGATAGCCCAGTCCCCTACCCAGCTTCTCTGCCCCCTTATAATGGCTGTCCTGAAGATGGGTCGGCACTGATTCTGTCTGTCTGTGCTTCACTGCCTCCATTGCTGCAAACACAGCATTACAGGCTGCGTTGCTCTTAGGTGCAGTGGCAACATAGGCGGCCGCCTGAGATAAGATGATCTGAGCTTCCGGCATTCCAATTCGCTCCGCTGCCTGGGAAGCCGCCACTGCCACGCAAAGCGCCTGAGGATCCGCGTTTCCCACATCCTCTGCCGCACAGATCATGATTCTCCTGGCAATAAACTTAATATCTTCCCCTGCATACAGCATTCGCGCCAGGTAATACACTGCCGCATCTGGATCAGAACCCCGCATGCTCTTAATGAACGCGGAAATCACATCGTAGTGATTGTCCCCGTTTTTGTCATAGCGAAGGGCCCGCTTCTGAATGCATTCCTGAGCTACATCTAGATTCAGGTGAATCTTTCCATCCGCTCCCCGCTCCGTGGTCAAGATTCCCAATTCTACTGCATTTAACGCTGCTCTTCCATCCCCATTCGCCACATCCGCCAAAAATTCCAAGGCCTCTTCATCGATCTCCCCTTCATAACTTCCCATGCCCCGCTCCCGGTCATAGACCGCCCGCCGGATCAATTCTTTAATATCATCCTTTTCTAATGGTTTTAATTCAAAAATAACGGATCGAGATAAAAGCGCTCCATTAACCTCAAAGTAAGGGTTCTCTGTGGTTGCGCCCACCAGAACCAGCGTCCCATCCTCTACAAAGGGAAGGAGGTAGTCTTGCTGCCCTTTGTTAAACCGGTGAATCTCATCGACGAAAAGAATCGTTTTCTTTCCATACATCCCCAGCGAATCCTTTGCCTCTCTTACCACCTCCTCCATGTCCTTTTTCCCGGCGGAGGTAGCATTAATCTGCTTAAACTCCGCCTTGGTAGTATTGGCAATTACCTTTGCTAAGGTGGTTTTCCCTGTCCCCGGAGGTCCGTAAAAAATCACTGAATTCAGCTTATCTGCCTGGATCGCCCGGTACAGCAGCTTGTCCTTTCCCAGGATATGCCGCTGTCCCACTACCTCCTCCAGAGTTTTCGGCCGCAGCCTGGAAGCAAGAGGCGCCTCTTTCTCCTTTGCCGTTTCCCTCATATAATCAAATAGATCCATACCCTCTGCCTTTCTGCTATCGCGATTATCCTTGCGCATCTCTTTAACTCAGTATATCCTTTCTTTCCTTAGGCGTCAACTGATTCCCGGATAACAAGAAATCCCAGAGGCCCCAGAGCCACGCCTAAAATTCCGAAAAGTTGGATACCCACATAAACTGCAGCCAGCGTCAAAAAAGGCGAAAGTCCTGCTTTCCTGCCCATCATTCTGGATTCCATCAGCTGCCGCAGAAGATAAGATGCTCCGTAGATAACCAGAAGCCCCAGCCCTTTCCCACCATTTCCCTGGAAAAAGCAGACCAGAGCCCAGGGAAACAAGATCGTTCCTGTTCCAATAAAAGGAAGAGCATCTAGCAGACCGATCAGCACGCCTAAAAGACCATAATAAGGATTTCCCATAAAAAACAGCCCGCCCACACAGATTACCATAGTTCCCACCAAAATCAACAACTGTGTCTTACCATAGGCTGCACCGATTATCTTTAAAATCCGAACCATTTGCACATATTCCTGATGAAAGACTGATCGCCGGAAGTATGCGCGGATCTGCTCTCCCTCCTGGAGCGCCAGCAATGTGCCGAAAAAGACAACCACCAGAAATACAATCACCTGAGCCATGGCCTTTACCCAGTCAACAGAGTTTCCCATAACGTAGGGCATTACCTTTCCGGCTGCCTGATTGCCCAGCTCTTCAAGTCCCCTCATGACCCAGCTCAGCATACACCCCTTTGGAAGATCCAGGGCTCCCTCTGCTCGCAAACACCACCTAGTCAGAAGTATCTCCCCCTCCAGGAGAACATCTGGAAGATTCCGGAGCAAAAGCTTCCCCTCCAGGAGAAGCTTTCTTCCCCCGGCCCAGCACAGGATCACCGTCAGCGCTCCTATCCCCAGGAGCAAAATCCCACCTATCAGCCCCAGAGGAAGCCGAAGTTCATGTCCCTTAATCTGGAAAGACAGTCTTCTCTGAATCCATTTTGCCCAAGGTCGAAGCGCCTCTGAAAGCCCCAGGGCAATGAAAAAAGGAATCACGAGGGGCAGCAGGTATTTTAATCCTGCATACACCCCCAACGTAATTCCTATGGTCATTAATAGTTTCTTCAGTCTTTTATTCGGCACTCCCATGGACTCACCTGTTTCTGATTTGTACTTCCTTTGTACTCCCCTAGTATGTGCCCTGTCTGAAAATTTATACATCCATTTTGATGATCTAATGCGCCAGCCAGGAGAACCAATCGAACGCGCCACCTGATGGCTCTATAGAGCAGGCAAGCGGCTGAGCCGTAAGCGGGTGGAAAAAGGACAGCTGGGCGGCACACAAGGCAATGCTCCCTCGCCGCCTGCCAGCAGCAAAATCCGGGTGATAGCGGTTATCCCCCCACAGCGGCAGGCCCCGGGAGGCAAATTGAACCCGGATCTGATGATGGCGCCCAGTAAGGAGGTGAATCCGAACCAAGGAATACGTCTGATCTTGAACAATTGTTTCCAGCACCTGATATTCCAGCTGAGCCAACTTTCCCTCCTTGTTCTCTTTATCCACAATCCTGGAGCGGTTATTTTTCCCGTCATGCACCAGGTAATCCACAAAGTTACCCACATTATCCACAGGTTTTCCACAAGCCACCCCATAATAAATTTTATCCATCCTGCCTTCCTTCAGCTGAGCGCTCAAGGCTGCGGCGGCTTTTTTTGTCTTGGCATACACCATTACGCCCGATACTGGCTTGTCTAGTCTGTGGATAACTGCTACATAAGGAGGATGGTTGTTTTCACCGCCTTTCTCCTCTTTTTGTTCTGCTTTTGTGGATAGTTTTCCCCAATTTGTGGATATCTCTGTGGATATCCCAGATTCATCCAAAGGTTGCTGCCCAGATATATGATTTCGAATCTGGCTGACCATATCGGGAGTAAAGGCTCTGGAGGCCTGGGATTCTATTCCAGCAGGCTTTTCTACAACAATAATGGCAGTATCTTCATAAAGTATATTCAACATGAAACAAATCCTTTCAAAAATTTCCGTTGCATTATCCTGTAAAAAGGTGTATAGTACTATTAATAACATTACATGGTTTTTAATACTATATATAATAGTTTTTATTAAAGGAGATTGTATTTTATGAAACTTCACATTAAAGATCCTGGAAGTGCTATTACTCATTTTATTGGTATGCTGGGAGCCATGCTGGCGGCGGCCCCGCTGCTTGTAAAAGCATCCCGCGAGCCAGGCCAGCTTCATGTAGCCGCTCTCTCTGTGTTTATTATCAGTATGATTCTCCTATATGCTGCCAGTACCATCTACCATACGCTGGATATTTCTCCCAGCATAAATAAAATGCTCAGGAAGGTCGACCATATGATGATTTTTATCCTGATCGCTGGGACCTACACCCCTGTATGTATGGTTGTGCTGGGAGACCAGACCGGATGGAGCCTGCTGGCCTTGGTTTGGGGAATCGCCATTGCCGGGATTTTCATCAAGGCATTCTGGATTACCTGCCCCAAATGGTTTTCCTCCCTGCTCTATATCGCCATGGGCTGGGTTTGTGTATTGGCCTTTACCCGGATACTCCACGCGCTGCCCAGGGCTGGATTTGGATGGCTTTTAGCCGGAGGGATTATCTACACTGTAGGGGGAATTATTTACGCCTTAAAGCTGCCCCTCTTTAACTCCCGGCATAAGAATTTCGGCTCTCATGAAATCTTTCACCTTTTTGTTATGGGAGGCAGCCTGTGCCACTATATTATGATGTACCAGTTTGTCGCATAGAGCAGCCGATCAGCTGCTCTTTCTCTTTTCGGCTCAGCCTTTTTATGGCAGCCTCCCGGCGCATGGCCTCTTCCTTAGTGGGAAAGGCTTCTTGATAAACCAGCCGGACCGGGCGCCGCCCTCTGGTATACTTTGCCCCTTTTCCTTCATTATGCGCCTTTAAACGCTTGTCCATTTGATTAGTCCATCCACAGTAGTAGCTGCCATCTGCACATTGGACAAGATAGGCTACATTCTCTCCGTGTCCTTTCACCATATTCCTCCTCGTATCCACTATGTAACGGCTCTGGCGCCTTGCAATACGCCGCGGCCGCCCAGATTCGATATCTGGATCTATGAAAAGCACCAGCTGGATGCACAGATTGATTCTGCTCTGCCCATGGCCTCAGACATTTGGCAGAGCAGCGGGCTTTCCTGTAAGTATCTATCTACTTTCTATTATATCACATTCCAGGGAAATTGTGCGCCTTCCCAATCTCTTTTACTAAAATCAGCCTCTGTCCAGGCTTAACTTCGCTCTCCGGTAAGTCGTTAGTCCCCATCACCGTGTCCACTGTGGTATGGAATTGCTTGGCGATTCCCCAGAGGTCATCCCCTGGCTGTACGATATATCCTACAATTCCTGGCAGCTTCTGGAGTTTCTCTAAATCCAGCGCCTGACGGTCTACGTTGGTGATCACCGGTTGCTCAATCGGCTGCTGTACCAGTACCTCCAGGTTAATCACGGCTTTGATCTCTGCCGCGTTTCCTCCCATCATCACCACATTCATCTGCTCCAGCCCGGGGATCACCTGATAAATGCTCTCATCATTCACTCCCTGAACCGTGGCACTGCACTGGAAAGGCAGGGTAAAACGTTCTGCCTGGAGAGCTGCCCCGTCATCGCTGGTAAGATAGAGCAATGAAACCTCCAAAACTCCCTCTAACAGCAGTCCATCCTCTTGCACCGAGATCTCATCCAGTTTTACCACACCGTCACTGCGGCAGATCTGAAGCACCCCCGGTCCATCGTTTAAACTGATTTTCTCCGCTACCTTGCACTTGCAGGCATTCTTCGCCAAAATCTGCTGAAATTTTGCCATTTGGGTGATGGGCTGTAATTCCTCTCTGGTGGAATACAGATCATCCAACAGGCTGGCTTCCTCCTCCTGGTACAAACGGATATCCAGATCTAGGACTACATCCCCACTAAACTCCCGCATTTCCCCGTCGTAATCTGGCTTTGCCTCCAGCTCTTTATGAGCAATCCGAACATTAACCATGGGGACCATTTCCTCCGTACTTTCTGGCAGTTCAATTTCGCCGGAAAAGGGAATGCTTTCTTCCAGCCACTGGATGGGAATATCCTCCCCCTCTCCATTGTACAAGAGAAAAATCATCAAATCGCCGCTAATATAAAGACTTCGGTCCATGGGCCGGACATTGATCCCCCGGAGTCCCATCTCCTTCCATAAAAGCCGATCTATATTGGGTTTATTTGCTGGAAGGGTAATCTCCTCCTGAATGCGGAAGGTATCTCTGCGGCGCACTGCAATGGAAGCGATCTCCACCTGCTTTCTACGCACCTGAACCTCTTCGTCCTGCCCCATGTCCACATCCGATGCAGCAGTCTCCTCCGCCAGGGTTTCCGCCTGAACCAAAAAACCCACCAACGCTTTAATTCCCAGTTTTCTAGAATGAATCATATCCGCCTTCAGGTCTTCCAGGCTCCAGGTTACATTCACGTCGTCCCGGTCATTTAATCCGGAGACATTCACCGTCTCCTCAAAAGGAATGGAGCCGGCCAATGTCTGAAAACCGCCCTCCTCCTTCCGATAAAGCACCTGGAACTCCAACTTCCCCTTCATCTGCACTTTTTCTTCCATTGGCTTCACCGATTCCACCAAGATATCACCGGTATCCAAGAGAACCTGTGCCATATCGTCCATGGTGTCTGGAACGATAAAGTCATCATCCATCGTTATCTGCGTGGATGCCCTGCCTTTCATTCGGTTCATATGTATCTGCCTTTTCACCAATTCCATGATCTCACAGCCTGCCTTCCTGTTTTCTATGGCGGCGCCCCGGATTTCATCTGGCTCCAGCCCGTTCTGCCACCAGGTATCCAGCTAAGCTAAGCTCTCCGCGAGCGCTCCTTATAGGAAAGTGTATGCAGCGGCCGAAAGGATCATGCATCAATCTTTGGTTGGTCATATTCCTCTAAAAAGTGATGGCGCAGCCCTCCCTTTACATACCCCAGGCAGGCATCCAGATTGACATTCTCCACACTTTTTAAAATGTTATTTTCAATGTGAGGGCTAATGCTCCGGAAATGAGCGATCAGCTCCTTCATCTCCTGCCGTTTTGAGATTTTCACCCCGTCGGTCAGATGCTTTTCCTGCTCAATCTGCTCTGTAAAACGGCAGGCGCACTGGAGAAAGTGAAGCTGATGCTGATCCTTCCAAGCGATGATGTCTGCTTCCTTCACGAAATACAGCGGCCGGATCAGCTCCATCCCTGGGAAATTCGTACTGTGAAGCTTTGGCATCATGGTATTCACCTGGGCCCCATAGAGCATACTCATCAATATGGTCTCAATTACATCATCAAAGTGATGGCCAAGGGCAATTTTATTACATCCTAAAGCCTTGGCATGGGCATAGAGATACCCCCTGCGCATTCTGGCGCAGAGATAGCAAGGGGATTGCTCCACATCCACCACTATATTAAAAATATCTGAGTTAAAGATCTGGATAGGAATCCCCAACCGCTCTGCATTTTCTTCAATCCGCTTCCGGTTCTCCTCTTGGTATCCTGGATCCATCACCAGAAAGTAAAGGGCAAATTCCATCTTTCCATGGCGCAGAATTTCCTGCATGCACTTAGCCAGAAGCATAGAATCCTTCCCTCCGGAAATACAGACGGCAATCCGATCCCCTGGCTGTATTAAGTCATACTGGTTTAATCCCCTAACAAAGGGGCGCCAAATTGTCTTTCGATAATCCTTGATAATACTTCTCTCTACGTTCCGGCAGAAGTTCTCCATGGTTCCCTCCTAAGTTTTCCAAACAGTTTTTCATGTATATGCGGCAAAAGGGCACGGCAGTTCACCAACTGTGGTGATCCTGCCGTGTCCTTTTCCCTGATCGTCCGATCCAATGGTACTCGCGCTTATTCGTGCTGATTCTTTCGTCTCAGCCCATTTAATTCTTCCTCCAGACAGGCAATTCGTTCTTCCAGCCTCTGGATCTCCTCTGAATGAACCTCTTGAGCGACGGGAATCCGGATACCGTCCTTCTTAACCGGGCGGGCAGGAATTCCCACAGCGGTCACATTATCCTCCAGCGGCTTTAACAGCACGGCATTTGCTGCGATGGAGCAGTTATCTCCCACCTCAAAGGCCCCCAAAATTTTGGCGCCGCAGCCGACAGTCACATTATTCCCTAGGGTGGGATGGCGTTTTCCTTTATTCAAGCCCACACCGCCTAGCGTTACCCCCTGGTAAATGGTACAGTTGTCTCCCACCACTGTCGTCTCGCCAATGACAACGCCGCATCCATGGTCAATCAAAATCCCATGTCCTAGCCGGGCGCCTGGATGGATCTCAATTAGCGTGAAAAATCTGCTGATCTGGGAAATCAGCCGGGCGATGAAAAACATTTTATGGTTGTAAAACCAATGGGCAAACCGATGCCAGATCAGCGCATGCACTCCCTGATATAAAAGCAGCACCTCCAAAGCATTTCTGGCTGCCGGATCCCTGGCCTGAACTGCCTTCACATCCAGCCAAATATCTTTTAGAATCATCTTTATTCTCCTTTTCATCCTGCTTTGCAGCGAAGGCTATTCCACTCCGCTCATTATATCATCTCGACTAATGTCTCGATGTGTTTTTCGCTTTATGTCGATGTCCGCAAACGCGCATCGCCGCAAAGCTCATTAT
>CATJIO010000162.1 GCA_949740725.1 uncultured Lachnospiraceae bacterium
GGAACGAAGCGTACTGGACGTACGCTGAGCGACAGTAACGCAGCAGAATCGCAAATTTGTGGTGCAAAACCGTGTGGCCCCTTGTTCACTGAGGGTATATACTTGAGGATAAATTTTTGCCTCTGTCTTGCGCAACATTTGCTATTCTTTTAAAAAATATTCTCTGGGGCTGCATCCAAATTCTCGCTTAAAATACCGGTAAAAATTCGAATAGTCTCCGAATCCGCAGCTTTGGGCTGCAGCCATAAGCTTTACGCCTTGATCGATCTGCTCTTTTAACGCGTCGATCCGAACCTTTTGTATAAATTGGTAGACGGACATTCCAGACTGTTCCTTAAACTGATGCATGAAATAGTATTGATTCATAAACAGGTAATCCGCCAGCTCTTCGATCCGGATCTTCTCATTCAGATGATTCTGAATATACTGTTTTGTGACAGAGATAATCTGAATATCTTTATTGGACTTATCAAAAGAATACACGGAAGGTGTGTCCATATGCTGGGTCAGCAGGACAAATAAGGATGCCAGAAGGCTTTTTCCTAAAATTTTCTTTCCGTATATATCCGGTTCGTCATAGAGCCTGGCCAGCTGACGGTAATAGGAATGGATTTGCTTCTCTATGGCGGCTGGATAGTGATAGACTTTAAATTCATTTTGAGAAAATATAGCCGTTAGGTCAATACTGTCACAGGACAATTCCTTTAGGGTATCTGGTGAAACATGAAGGGCGATCCGCTCATAAGGTTCGGAAAAGTCCAAGACTTCTGGAAAATGTTCTTGATGCCGGTTGATAAACAGAAAATCGCCTGGCGTCAGATAAAAGGAATTACCTGCGGTGGAATATTTGACATGCCCGGAGATCAGCCGGTAGATCTCATAAAAGTTATGCATGTGCTTATAAATTTTATCCTTGTTTGTGTCATAATAGGTAAAAATCCGGTAGTCTTCGTCCAGCTCATATTGATGTGTGTCAAAGTGAAGTTTTGACATCCTGTTATTTCCTCCTCCTTCGCCCGACAATGAAAAATCATCAAAAAGTATTGTTGTTCATATTTTATTGATTATATCACAAAAGAAAGCAGTTTGCATGGTTTTTTTTGATTTTATTGAGATTGATTCTATAGTTTTCTATTAATTTCCTCTCTTTTTTACCAGATTAGCCTGTATAGAAAAGCAGGATTTACAATGTATAAAGCAGGTATTACCATCGTTGACTGGTTGGTAAAATGTTATAATAAAATAGTAAAAAATCTTGCTATTTTATACAAATTAGAAAGGGAGAGGGAAACACGATGAAGAAAAAGATTCTGTTAACTGCTGCTGCTTTGGCTGCTGCCGCATGTTTTGTTGGCTGTTCCCCGAAGGAGGACACGTCCGCTACCACACAGGCTGCGACCGAGGCGCAGAGCGCTGAGCAGGCTGCTGCCGAGACGACGGCTAAGGCTGACGAGCCTGCTGATGACGGGAAAGTTTATGAACTTCGCAGCACCACCAACCAGGCCCAGACCGGTACTATCGGACAGGCCTTAGAATTTTTCTGTAAAACCGTGGAGGAGAAATCAAATGGCCGGATCAAAACAACGGCAAACTTCGGAAGCGAGCTGGGAAGCCAGTCCGAGCAGGTTGAAATGTGCCAGGCAGGGGCATTGGAGCTAGTTCTGGCAGCGCCTGGCACAGGCCCTGGCGTGTGGGTTCCGGAACTCCAGATGTATGAGTTCCCCTTCTTGTTTGACAGCAACGAACAGTACCGGGAAATTACCCGCGAGATGGAGGATGAAGTGAACCGCCGCCTTGGCCAGCACGGTTTCTACACCTACGGCACCATGTCCATGGGGTCTCGGGATATGCTGACTGTGTCGCCGGTTAATAAGCTGGAAGACATGAAGGGATTGAAAATGAGAGGGCCTAATGCAGTATATATTTCCATGTTTGACGCACTGGGCGCTTCAGGCACTACCATGGATTGGAATGAAGTGTACACGGCGCTTCAGACTAAGGTCATGGACGGTATGGAGGCTTCTCCCTCGATGATCAACTCAATGAAATTCCAGGACAATGCCAAGAACCTGGCGCTCACTAATCACTGTATGGCCTGTATCCAGTTCTACTTTAATGACAGCTGGTTTAAATCCCTGCCGGAGGATCTGCAGCAGGCGATAAAAGATGCAGTTGATGAGACAGAGGCCTTCCAGGATGCCCTTGATGACAGCGATAATGAGAAGGCGCTGGAGGCCATGAAGGCGGAGGGTGTTACCGTTACAGAGCTTTCCGATCTGGATAAGTGGGTGGAGGCCTGCGCGCCTATGCTGGACGAATATCGCCAGAAGGGGGACAACTGGAATTCCTTTATTGACCAGATTATCGAGCTGAAAAAGTAATCGAATTGGTAAAAGGACTGCTGCATCCAGGCCTCTATGAGTATTGGATGCAGCAGTTTCTTAAATTTCATTCATAAGCTGGTTTTAAGGAGGAACATATGTTTGAAAAATTATACAACCTGTTGGATAAACTCCGATCCTGTGCTATCATCGTGCTGTTAAGCGGCATCATTTGCTTAAGCCTCCTGCAGATTGTCCTTCGGTATTTCACGTCGGCGGATCTGAAGCCATTTGCCTGGGGGGACGAGGTGGTACGGCTGACCGCGATTTGGGTTGCCTTTCTCGCTGCCAGTGTGGGCGTTAAAAGTAATTCCCATCTCAGCGTGGGATTTTTCCTGAATAAGCTTCTAAAGCCTGCTCAGGTAAGGATCGCCCAGAAGGCGGCCACGGTCATCGTAATCATCGCGTTGGCGGCCGTTACAAAGGAAGGGATCCTTTATACCATGAACAGCACGAAAACCATGCTTCAAAATCTTCCGGATGTATCGATTGCGTGGTTCTACGTGTCCATTCCTGTTGGCTGCGTTTTACTGATTGTGGAATATCTTCGCGTCCTGTTCAGAAAAAATCCGGGAAAGGAGGAACTCCTATGATTCAGGCTCTCCTTGTGTTTGCCATCCTTCTTTTATTTATCTTCCTGGGTTTTCCGATCTTTATGGCGACCCTGATGACCGCGATCCTCTTTATCGTGACGATGGATATCCCCTTTTCCCTTGTAACCATCCGGCTGTTCGGGAGTATTAATTCCTTTTCCCTGATGGCGATTCCCTTTTTCGTCATTGCCGGAAATATCATGGGAAAGGCCCAGATCACAGATAAGCTGGTTAATTTTGCTAATTCTGCGGTAGGACAGTTTAAGGGTGGTCTGGGTTATGTGAATATTATTACTTCTATGCTGTTTGGCGGAATACAGGGATCCGGAGCTGCGGATGCCTCTGCCATTGGCGGCATGTTGATTCCGGCTATGGAAAAGCAGGGCTATGATAAAGATTATGCGGTGGCGGTGACTGCGGGCTCTTCCATGTTAAGCCCAATTATTCCTCCCAGCATTATCATGATCCTGTACTCCTTCTATACGGAGACTCCGGTGGCAAAGCTCTTTTTGGGCGGATATCTTCCAGGTATTTTGATTGTTCTGTTTCAGTGTGGTGTAAACTATGTGGAATACCGAAAACGAGGTTACAATATCCCCATCACGCCATTTTCTATCAAGAGCTTTCTTCGCACTTCTCTGGATTCCGTTGGCGCGCTGATCACACCGCTTATTATCCTGTGTGGGATCGTTTTTGGCTTCGTCACACCTACTGAATCCGGGGTTCTGGCTATCGCTTACAGCTTGTTTTACGGATTTTTTATCTCAAAAAAGCTGAAGATTAAGGATTTTCCAGAGATCTTGATCAGCTCGGCGGTTACCACCGCGGTAGTGTTTATGACCATCGCAGCGGCAGGAGTGCTGGCCAATGTACTGGTTCGGATGCAGCTTCAAAATGAGGTGCTGGCTTTTGCGGTTAATACGCTGAAAAATCGCCACCTGGCTACCTTATTCCTGGCCATTGTTTTCATGATCCTGGGCTGTTTCCTGGATCCCACCATTATCGTTGCCATGTTCGGTGGTATCGTGGTGGCAGTGGGGAATGCATTCGGATTTGATCCGATTCATTACGGTATCATTATGATTATCATCATGCAGATTGGCGCGATCACACCTCCGGTGGGAACCTTTTTATTCATTGCCTGTGGCGTAGCCGGGCTGCCTTTGGAGAAGAGTGTGAAGCCTTTGATGCCCTATATCGGGGTTATTCTGCTTGCGATTCTTTTGATTTATATATTCCCGGGCCTTGTGACTTTCCTGCCGGGGCTGATAGGCTGATGGAAAGCCGGAAAGGAATGATAGGATGCAGATAAAATCAGATGGACAAAATTATGCCCCGAAGGGCAAAGCGGCGCCTGTGTGTGGAAAAGGTGAATTTCCGGTGGGAGTTATCGGACTGGATCACGGCCATATTTTTGGAATGAGCAATGGACTTATGGAGGCTGGAGCGACACTGGCGCTTGTCTATGACCCGGACAAAGAAAAGGCAGAAGCCTATTGCAGACGCTATGACGGCGTGAAACTTGCACGCTGTAAAGAGGAAATACTGGAAAATGACCAGATTCGGCTAATTATGTCAGCCTCTGTTCCTGATGAGCGCTGTAGTCTTGGAATTGAGGCGATGGAGCACGGGAAGGATTATTTTGCCGATAAGCCCCCGTTAATTACTGCTGGCGAGCTGGCTATTGCCAGGGATGCGGTGCGGCGCACGAAACGGAAATATGCGGTTTATTACAGTGAGCGGCGCCATGTGGAGGCGGCGGTATACGCCCAGAAGCTTCTGCAGGAAAAGGCTATCGGCGATGTGATCAGCATAAGCGGCTTTGGCCCTCATCGTTTGTCTCCAGGAACCAGGCCGGAATGGTTTTTCCAGCGAAAGCGCTATGGCGGTATCCTGGTGGACATTGGCTGTCACCAGATCGAGCAGATGCTCATCTACGCAGGTGCTGGGGATGCTGTGGTGGAAAAGAGCCGGGTTGGGAATTACCAACATGGGCAGTATCCGGACTTTGAGGATTTTGGCGATATGATGCTGACCTGTAGCAATGGTGTGGCCGCCTATGCCAGGCTTGATTGGTTTACTCCTGACGGGCTGGGGGCCTGGGGAGACGGACGCACACTGATCGTGGGCTCTGACGGATACATAGAGCTCCGCAAATATATTGATGTAGCAAGAGATAAGGAAGGAGACCATCTCTACCTGGTAAACCACGAGGGAGAACAACACATTCAAGCCGGGGGTCAGGCTGGATTTCCTTTCTTCGGACAGCTGATCCGTGACTGCCTGGACGGCACAGAAAATGCCTATGATCAGGAGATTGAATTTAAGGCAATCGAGCTGGCAATCCAGGCTCAGGAAATGGCAACGGTAGTGAGACAGGAGAGAGTATGATAAATGTAGCGATTATCGGTGCCGGCGCTATCGCCGGTGTACAAGGGGAGGCTTTTGCCGGCTTTCCCCAGTGGTGCCAGGTTCGCGCGGTTTGCGATCTGTATATAGAAAAAGCCCAGGATCTGATTAAAAATAAAGGGCTTTCCCAGGCAAAAGCTTATAAGACAATGGAGGAGGCTATCCAGGAGGAGGAGATCGATCTTGTCTCCATTTGCCTGCCGCCATCTGTCCATGGGAAGACCGCCATTCAGGCGATGGAGCTGGGCTGCCATGTTCTGGTGGAGAAGCCTATGGCCAATTCTCTGGAGGAGTGCGACCAGATGCTTGCCGCCTCCAGGCGCACAGGGAAGCTTTTAAGCGTGGTCTGCCAAAACCGTTTCAAGACGCCGATGCAGCGGGTATACCGGATGCTTCAGGATGGAGTTGGAGGAAAGGTATTACACGCTGTGGTGAATTCCCTGTGGTGGAGGGGAGAAAACTATTATGACCTGTGGTGGAGAGGCACCTGGGACTCCGAGTGCGGAGGATCCTTTACCAGCCATTCCGTACACCATATTGATCTGCTTTTGTGGATGCTGGGCATGCCGGAAGCGGTCACCGCAGTCATGAAGAATGTGGGGCATCCCAATTCGGAGCTGGAGGATGTGGGAATGGCGATCCTGGAATATCCGGAAACCTTTGCCCACATCGGCACCTCCATTGTAGACTATGGGGAAGCCCAGGAGATTGTGTTCCAGACAGAAAAGGGACGCCTGAATATCCCCTGGAGCCCAGCCGCTGCAGTCCCGCTGTCAAACGGTTTCCCTAAGCAGGATGAGTCCCGGGAAAGAGAACTAGATGAGCTTTATCATGCTATTCCGGAGCTTGAGCTGGAAGGCCATGGGGCACAGATCAAAAATCTACTTCTTGCCATTAGGGGGGAGGAACCACTTCTGACTGATGGAACAGAGGGGCGGAAAACCATTGAGCTGATTATGGCTATTTATAAGTCCGCTGCCCTCCGCCAGACAGTTGCGCTTCCAATCCAGGAAGAGGATGCATTCTACCGGAAGGAGACGATGATCCAGAAAATGCCTCATTTTTTCCAAAAGACGAAAAGCATCGAAAATTTTGCCTCGGCGGAGATTACGCTGGGACGGGATGTGGGGAAATAGAGAGTTGAAAAAATAAAAAACATTTGACACGCAGCTGCGAGTGTGGTAAACTATCATAGGTCAAAGAGACGATGACAGGAAAGCAGGTATCCGCCTCACCTTGGCACTAATGCTTGGAATAGATTGATTCCATGCGGTGACCCGGGTTTATATTTGAGATAATTCCTTGGAAATGCTGTTTACAGTAGCATTATGCCCTGGTTTACTTAAATGAATGAAGTGGGTAGCTTGTCTATCCACTTTTTTGTTGCTGTAAAAGCCCTGTGCTTTGACAGCAGGAATTAAGGATATTAAAAACCAGGAGGTGTACGACTATTAGCGAGTTAATGATTAACGAACAGATCAGAGACAAGGAGGTTCTTCTGATTGGCGAACACGGGGAAAAGGTAGGCATCATGTCTGCCAGGGATGCATATAAGCTGGCCCAGGAGGCAGAGCTTGATTTAGTAAAGATTGCTCCCACAGCAAAGCCGCCGGTATGCAAGATTATCGATTATGGCAAGTACCGTTATGAGCTTCTCCGGAAAGAGAAAGAAGCGAAGAAAAAGCAGAAGATTATCGAAATAAAGGAAGTTCGTTTATCGCCGAACATAGATACCAATGACTTGAATACCAAGACCTCCGCCGCTAGAAAGTTCCTGGAGAAGGGGAATAAGGTAAAGGTGACATTGCGTTTCCGTGGTCGTGAGATGGCTCATATGAATCAGTCGAAGCATATCCTGGAGGAATTCGCCGAGAGCCTGGCGGATATTGCTGTTGTCGATAAGCCTTCCAAGGTAGAGGGAAGGACCATGGTTATGTTTTTAACCGCAAAACGGTAAAGAATAGAAAAGACATTAAGGAGGAAATTACAATGCCTAAGTTAAAGACAAAAAAAGCTGCTGCAAAGCGTTTCAAAATGACTGGAACCGGAAAGTTAGTAAGAAATAAGGCCTATAAGTCTCACATCTTAACGAAGAAATCTGCAAAGAGAAAGAGAAATCTCAGAAAAGACATCGTTACAGATAAGACAAACAGCAAGGTAATGAAGCAGATTTTACCTTATATCTAATTTGGGATAGTTAAGAGAAGGAGGAATGAACCGATGGCAAGAGTGAAAGGCGGTTTAAATGCAAGAAAGAAACATAACCGAGTATTAAAGTTAGCAAAGGGTTACAGAGGCGCCCGTTCCAAGCAGTACCGGATTGCCAAGCAGTCCGTGATGAGAGCGCTGACCAGCTCTTATGCAGGACGTAAGCAGAGAAAGAGAGAGTTCCGCCGCTTATGGATTGCGCGAATCAATGCAGCCGCGCGAATCAACGGCTTATCCTATAGTCGGTTTATGTATGGTTTAAAGCTGGCTGGTGTGGAGATGAACCGGAAGATCTTATCCGATATGGCGATCAATGACGCAGAGGGATTTGCAAAGTTGGCTGAGATGGCGAAGGCAAAGCTGGCATAAAGACCAGATCTGGTTACCCCATCCTGTTATCGAAAGAGACAGGGTGGGGTTTTTGGCTGTGTGGGTTGCTTCCAGGGATCCAAACGTTTTCAGCGGGCGTGCAGGCGGCCGCGGTGAACGGTTTGAGGGAAGTGAGCCCAGAATTCTGTGGAAGGAAACAGGAGGGACAGGATGGCAAAAGCATTAATGATACAGGGGACCATGTCCAATGTGGGAAAAAGCCTGCTGACAGCTGGACTTTGCCGGATATTCTGGCAGGACGGATACCGGGTGGCGCCCTTTAAGTCCCAAAATATGGCATTAAACTCTTATATTACCTGGGATGGGCTGGAGATAGGGCGGGCTCAAGCGGTTCAAGCGCAGGCAGCTAGGATCCAGCCGGAGGCGGCGATGAATCCTATTCTCTTAAAACCGGTGACGGATATGGGCTCTCAAGTGATCGTAAACGGCGTTTCTGTTGGGAACATGAAGGCGAAAGATTACTTTGCTTATAAAAAGCAGCTGATACCAGAGATATTAAAGGCTTATCAGAAGCTGGATCAGGAGTATGATATCATCGTGATCGAAGGGGCGGGGAGCCCGGCGGAGATAAACTTAAAGCAAGATGACCTGGTGAATATGGGGCTGGCCCAGATGGTAAAGTCCCCGGTGCTCTTAGTGGGGGACATCGACAGGGGCGGGGTGTTTGCTCAGCTGTACGGCACACTGGCCCTTCTGGAGGAAGAGGATCGGAGGCTGGTGAAGGGACTTATCGTCAATAAGTTCCGGGGGGACGGTTCTATCTTAGCGCCTGGGATTCGCCAGTTGGAGCAGCTCTGCCGCCTTCCGGCAGTGGGGGTGGTTCCCTTTTTGGATGTGGTTTTGGACGAGGAGGATGGACTGGGGTGTCTGGCGGATAAGGGTTTGAACCTGGGAGGTGGACGTCTGGGTGGGAAGCTGATGACCGCTGTGGAAATGGACAATGAGTGGAAACAGAGCGGCGAAAGCGGCGGGGAAAGGGCGACGGCAAAGATCCATATCGCGGTGATCCGATTCCCGAGAATTTCTAATTACACCGATTTTGCTGTGTTTTCCTGCATCCCTCAGACAGAAGTACGTTATGTGGATCGGGTATCTCTGCTGGGACATCCGGATCTGGTGATTCTTCCCGGGACAAAGAATACGATTGAGGATCTTCTGTGGATGCGGCAAAATGGCCTGGAGGCAATGGTGCTAAAACTGGCAGAGAGCGGGACGCCTATTTGGGGTGTCTGCGGCGGTTACCAGATGCTAGGGGAGGAGCTTGAGGATCCCCTGGGAGTGGAGGGAGAGCCTGGGAGAGGGGTTGCGGGAATGGGGCTTTTGCCTACCAGGACTGTATTTACAGAGGAGAAGAGAAGGAGCCAGGTGGAGGGCGCTTTTGCCCAGGTGGAAGGGGTTTTCGAATCATTGTCTGGAATGGCCTTCTCGGGCTACGAAATCCACATGGGACAGACCAGGATTAACCGGGAAAACGGCCTGATGGACACGGCCCGGTTTTTTCGGGAAAGGCTGGAGATCTGCCGCCCCCTCTCATACCTGATGGAGGCTCAGAGGGGATCCAAGAAAATGCATGAGGAAGGCCTTGGCCGGGGAGATGTGTACGGCAGCTATGTCCACGGGATCTTTGACCAGGAAGGTGTGGGAGAGCGGATGGTCAATAGTTTGAGAAAGAGGAAAGGCCTTCCCGGCCTGGAGGAAGAAAAGGTGGATTATCCCTCTTTTCAGGAAAGCCAGTATGACCGACTGGCAGAGGGGTTGCGGAAAAGCCTGGATATGGAGCAGATTTACCGGATTATCCAGGACGGCATATAGAGAGATGGACATGGGAAAGAGGAAACAGCGGCAGGATAGGAAGCATCAGGTATTCCTATGACCGATGGAGGGATGGACAGTGGAGTATGAGACAAGGATAGAGCGGATGGGCCCAGAGGAAATCCAGGAGAGGAGCTTTTCCATTATCCGGAAAGAGTTAGAGGAGATGGGTATTCGGCTGAATCCAAAAGAGGAGCAGATCATTGTCCGGGCGATCCACACCACAGCGGACTTTGATTATGGGAAGAATCTGGTATTTTCTCCCAACGCAGTGGAGACGGGGATCTGGACGTTAAAGCTGGGGGCGGTGATCCTTACGGATACCAATATGGCAAAGGTGGGGATCAATAAGAAAAAGCTGGAGGGCCTGGGCGGAGAGGTATTCTGCTTTATGGCCGATCAGGATGTAGCCAGGATAGCAAAGGAAAGGGGCTGCACCAGGGCAGCGGTGAGCATGGAGAAGGCGGCCGAATGGTTTGGGCGAAAACCAGAACAAAAAGAGCAGCAAAAAGGGCGGCGCCCGGTAATCGCAGTAGTGGGGAATGCCCCCACTGCCTTAATAAGATTGTACGAGCTGATGGAGGAGGGAGGATTCCTGCCGGATTTGATCATCGGGGCCCCAGTGGGATTTGTGAATGTGGTTCCCGCGAAAGAATTGATTCTGAGGCAGGAGAAAGTTCCCTATATCATTGCGAGGGGGCGAAAAGGCGGAAGCAATGTGGCGGCGGCGATTGTGAATGCGCTGCTGACGATGATCTAATCGATTAAGGGAAAAGGTGTGGAATAGGATGGAAAATAAAACAAAGGACAGAATTTTGGATGCAGCATGTCCATTATTCACAAAAAATTCACAAAATTCCATTAATTATATCTTTGAACCAGTGGAAGGCAGCATAAATCTGTGTTAAGATATTCAAAATATTGTTAAAGTAAACATACGAATATCTTAAGGCATTGATTTTAACGAATCGGCAAAGTCTTAGGTGTTCTTTTGGCCGAGGAGGAAATGTTTTGCAGAACAGAAGAAAATTTGTGGGATATTTGTCGCTGCTGATGCCAATGATTTCATATCTGCTCTTTGAGTATGTCACAGGAAATATAACCAAGATCCAGCACGGGATGGCGGCATTAAATGTTATGTGGATGGCAGTATTTTATTTGGCCGCATTCACCCTGTCCGGAACCACCAGGCTGGCAGTTCCTGTAGTATCGGCCCTTCTCTATGTGATTTCTGTGGCAGAGGCATTTGTGGTTTCCTTCCGCAGTACACCGATTATGCTCTGGGATGTGCTGGCCTTTTCCACAGCGATGACGGTGGCGGATCACTATGCCTACCAGTTTTCCAGAGAGTTGGTGATTGCCGGCGGGGCATTGGTGGCTTTAAACCTGTTCCTCTGGTTTTTCCCTCTTAAGGTGAAGGGATGGAAGGGACGGCTTTTGCTGAGCGGCGGCGCTGTCGGGGCTTTGGGCGGATTCATCATGCTTTTTTATCTGAGGATTGTGCCGTCAAGGATGCTGAACATTAATATGTGGGCCATGAATGACACCTATGAGCAGTGCGGGTATGTGCTGTCCACGATGATTTCCCTGAAATATATGGTGAAAACCCCGCCAAAGGGATATTCGCTGGCTAAGGTCAGGAAAATTGGAGAGGATTTTCTGGAAGCCCCAGATATCGAGAGGGGAGATGGGGGTCAGAGTGCGGCTGAGGATTTGGCAGGGGAAAACTCTTTGGCGGGGATTCAACCGGTGAACCTGATTTGCATTATGAATGAGAGTCTGTCAGAGCTAAAGACAGCCGGGGAGTTTACCACAAATCAGGAGTATTTCCCATTTTTGAACAGCCTTACAGAGAATACGGTGCGGGGCAGTCTCTGCGTGCCAGTATTTGGGGCCATGACCAGCAATACAGAGTTTGAATTTCTGGTCAGTGATTCCATGGCTATGCTGCCCTTCGGCTCTGTAGCCTATCAGTTTTACGTAAAGCCAGGGGTGTGTTCCCTGGTAAGTGTGTTAAAGGATCAGGGGTATTATTCGGTGGCTATCCATCCTTATCCCAGAGAGAATTGGAACCGGAACAGGTGTTATGAGAATATGGGATTTGACGAATTCCTGGACATGGACTCTTTTGAGGGCAGCCCGATGATCCGAAGCTATTACAGTGACATGGCCGACTACCAGAAGATTATCCAGACTGTGGAAGGAAAGAATAATCCGGAGGACAAGCTCTTTATCTTCGACGTGACCATGCAGAATCATGGGGGTTATGAGGGGCAGTATGACAATTTCCCTCAGGAAATCCATCTCACCGGCAGCAATGAAGGGAAATATCCAAAAGCGGATCAGTATCTGTCCCTGATGAAGGTGTCTGACCATGCCTTCCAGCAGCTGGTGGAGTACTTTAAAGAATGCACAGAGCCTACCATGATCCTGATTTTCGGGGATCACCAGCCGGGGGTGGAGGATGAATTTTATGATGAGATTGCCGGGATCCCCAGCTACCAGGTGGAGGATTCTAAACGGTTGATGTGGTATCAGACGCCTTTTATGATCTGGACCAATTATCAGCAGCCCTCAGAGGATATGGGGAAGATGGGGAGTGTGTATCTGTCCGCCCATATGCTCCGCCTGGCGAATCTGGAGATGTCCCCCTTTCACCATTTCCTCCTGACGATGTGGGAGTCCCTTCCGGTGGTGCATCCCATGGGACTTTATGAGGGGGACGGAACCTACTACAGCTGGTCTCAGGCAGAATCGCCGGACTGCCCATATCAGAGGCTGGTGATGGATTACGAATATCTGGTGTATAATCACAGCTTGGATGGAAGAACCGTGGCAGAGGTGTTCTCAATTCCATGATTTTCACCGTACTTGTTATTGACAAGCAGTATATTAGCGTGTAAAATTGAT
Organism: uncultured Lachnospiraceae bacterium; assembly: GCA_949740725.1. Lineage (GTDB taxonomy): Bacteria > Bacillota > Clostridia > Lachnospirales > Lachnospiraceae > Caccovicinus. The sequence goes on from CATJIO010000162.1 coordinate 12,704, forward strand.
AGTAAGTTTATGTCAATTTTACACGCTTTTTGTCCATAAAGCCAAGCCTTTTGGCTTGGATGAATATATCAGGTAGTACGTCAGAAAGCATAGGGAATTGACAAATATAAAAGGCAGGTCTCCTTACCGGTTCTTCAGCGCTTACCGGGGGGAGCCCGAAAGAAGGCTGGTTTTGCTTCATGCAGCTGCGGTTTAAGCGGTTTTTGTGGTAATCCTGTTTGCAGGATTCTTTTTTTGTCCTGTACTTATGCCAAAGACAAATGTGCGCGATTGGTGTGCTATTTTCTGGTGGATCCATATCTGGGCTGATTATGCAAAACAGTCAAAAATTTTCAGAACTGGATGGGATATTTCTGCAAAAAGGCAGCAGCGCTATTGACGGAAGCAGCTTCATGGAGTAAAATGTCACCGTTAGAAGCAGTGAAGCCAACAGCTGTGGATCGATGAAAGAAATTTTTCCAAATGGACAGCATAGGATTTGGCCTGAAGTTAAAGATAGAAAGCAGTAGATAGGGAAAAGCGTTGAGGAAAAAGAGTATAGGATGTGATAATATGAGCAAGTATTTCGCAAAACGAATTGGGATGGCCCTGGTTACGATTTTTCTGGTAACCTGTCTGACCTTCCTGCTGATGAATGCGGTGCCGGGCAGCCCCTGGCTCAGCGAGAAATCGCCCTCCGAGGCGACCCTTGCGGCATTGAACGCTAAGTATGGACTGGACAAGCCGGTTCATATCCAGCTGATGAAGTATCTGGGAAACCTGATAAAGGGGGATTTCGGCGTTTCCTTAAAGATGCAGAAGAACCGGGCGGTAACCAGCATTATTGCGGAGATGTTCCCTGTTTCCGCGAAGATCGGCGCCCTGGCTCTGACCTGGGCAGTGCTGGTGGGAGTTCCTTTAGGCTGCCTGGCTGCATTTAAGCGGGGGAAATTTACGGATAGCGTTCTCCGGGTGGTCTGCACCCTGGGAATTTCCATGCCTAGCTTTGTGGTGGCTTCCGTCCTTCTGGTAACCTTCGCAGGAGGGTTGGCAGTATTGAAGATCTTCCCCACGATTTTTGATCCTGCCTTAGGGTGGCGCTCTTATGTGCTTCCCTGTTTTTCCCTGGGATTTTATCCAATGTGCTATACGGCCCGTCAGACCCGGTCGGCGATGCTGGATTCTCTAAATCAGGAGTATATCAAGACCGCCAGGGCCAAGGGACTGAAAAATGTTAAGATTATCTTTAAACATGCTTTGCGGAATGCTTTGATTCCGGTTATTACGTATTTAGGACCTCAGGTGGCCTTTACTCTTTGCGGCGGCTTTGTGGTGGAGAGCGTGTTTTCCATTCCTGGACTGGGGCGGTATTTTGTGCAGTCCATCCAGAACCGGGATTACCCGGTAATTATGGGAACCACAATTTTCCTGGCAACCTTTATCATTTTGATGAATGTGGTGGTTGACCTTCTCTACAAGGTGGCAGACCCGAGAATCAATCTGACGAAGGGAGGAGAGTAAGATGGGGGAAGAAAAGAAGATGAAGCGTTGCCCGGTTAGCTTACAGCCGGACATTGAAAATTTACTACAGGACCTGTCTGCAGATGACTTTACCGTCGCCTCTGCCGAGGAGCGCGCGGATTTTATCCAGGAGCGCCAGAGCGTGTCTTACTGGAAGGATGCCTGGAGACGGTTAAAGAAAAATGTAGTGGCTATGGTGGCCTTAGGCGTGATTATATTTTTATTCCTCTTTGCTTTCGTGGGCCCATTGCTGATTCCCTACGGATATGAGCAGTTTAATAAGGGCGCGGAGAATTTATATCCATACCATTATTCTCTGGAGGATCAGCAGAGGCTGGATGCAGAGGTGGCGGCCAGGACCCAGTCGGAGACTCTGGATGTAGATCAGCTCATCGCCAATGCCAAGGCAGAGGCGGAGGCCAAGGGGGAGAAGTTTACCAAGAAAGATGAGGCGGTGCTCAAGGCCCAGGCCAAGGTGGCGGCTCAGACCGCTTCCGATACCCCAGAGGCAGATCCCAATGTGATTCGCCAGGAGCTGGGGATTAAAAAGCACTTGTTTGGGTACTCCCTGGAAGAACTTCAGCGGAAGGAAGCTGGGGAGAAGGTATTTCCCCATGTGTTCGGCACAGATATGTACGGCCGTGATATTATGGTCCGGGTAATGTACGGGGCCAGGGTGTCTATGGCAGTGGGATTCTGCGCGGCCCTTCTGGTACTGGTGATCGGCGCCACCTACGGGGCCATCTCTGGTTATTGCGGCGGACGGGTGGACGCGGTGATGCAGCGCTTCGTGGAGTTAATCTATTCGGTTCCGGAAATGCTGGTAGTGCTTTTGATTGCAACAGCCTTAAAGCCGATTTTAACGGAATATGTTAACTCTGGGGGAAACAGTCCCATAAAGTCTTTTGTGAATATCCTTGGACCAAACTTGATTTCTATGTTTATCGCTTTCGGCGTGCTTTACTGGGTGACCATGAGCCGGATTATCCGGGGCCAGGTGCTCCAGTTAAAGCAGCAGGAGTATGTTACTGCAGCCAGGGCGCTGGGCGCTTCCGGCGGCAGGATTATCCGTCAGCACCTTCTCCCCAACTGTATCGGGCAGATTGTGGTGACCACCTGTCTCCAGATCCCTTCCGCGATTTTCCTGGAATCCTTCCTATCCTACTTAGGGGTAGGTGTGTCTGCGCCTCTTCCCAGCCTGGGTTCCATGGCGACGGATGCCTTGAGCGGCATGTATACCTATACTTACCGTTTGATTGTGCCGTCCATTATCTTAAGCGTGATGATCCTGGCCTTTAACCTGTTTGGGGATGGCCTGCGGGACGCGCTGGACCCGAAGCTGAAGAAGTAGAGAGGAGGAGCGAGATGTCGGAACAGAATACAGATAAGAAGCTATTGGAAGTGAAGGATCTCCACGTTTCCTTCTTTACCCCGGCAGGGGAGGTAAAGGCTGTAGGCGGGATTTCTTATGATTTGAATTATGGCGAGGTAATGGGCGTGGTAGGGGAGTCCGGATCGGGAAAGAGCCAGGAGGCCTATTCAATTATGGGGCTTTTGCAGTCCCCAGGCAAGGTGATCGGAGGTTCCATCACCTTTGAGGGCCAGGACGTGCTCTCCTTCTCCAAGGAGGAGATGACCTCCTTTAGGGGGAGTAAGGTAGCGATGATTTTCCAGAATCCCATGACTTGCCTGAATCCGGTATATACCATCGGCAATCAGCTGGTGGAAGCCCTGCGGGCCCATGATAAATCCATCTCCAAGGCGGACGCGGAGAAGCGGGCTATGGAGATGATGGAGATGGTGGGAATCAATAATGTGGAGAAGCGGATGAAGCAGTATCCCCACGAGTTTTCCGGCGGTATGCGCCAGCGTGTGATGATTGCCATGGGATTGATTTGCCATCCTCAGCTTCTCATTGCCGACGAGCCCACCACGGCGCTGGATGTGACTATCCAGGCTCAGATTCTGGAGCTGATGAAGGAGATCCAGAAAAAAACCAAAATGGGAATTATTTTTATCACCCACAATTTAGGGGTGGTGGCAGATATCTGCGATAAGGTTTCTGTTATGTATGCGGGAAAGATCGTGGAGCAGGGCCCGGTGGATGACATCTTTTATGAGCCGGCCCATCCCTATACTATGGGGCTTCTCCGTTCTATGCCCAGGGTGGATGCGGAGAGCTATGAGCGTCTGATCCCCATCGAGGGAACACCGGTGGATATGTTAAACCCGCCGGAGGGCTGCCCCTTTGCGCCACGGTGCGAGAAATGTATGAAGATATGCCTGAAAAAGATGCCTCCTTACGTAGAGGTGGGGCCAAACCACCGCTCAGCCTGCTGGCTGCGGGTACAGGAGCAGATGAACAAGGAGGAGAATTAAGATGGCAAAGGAAGAAAAGATACTCCTTGAGATAAAGAATTTAAGAAAGTATTTCCCGGTGAAGGGGATCAAGGGACCCGGCGTCCAGGCAGTCCA
>CATJIO010000163.1 GCA_949740725.1 uncultured Lachnospiraceae bacterium
AGATAATGCATTCTCATCAAATACCGGGACCACGTCAATGCCGCGGTTCTCCAGGTAGCTATAAATCTGATCCATCTGCTCAGGAGTCAAGCTGTCGCCCGCAAAGAAATCATTGATCTCTGTTGCGTCCAGGGCATTATGCCTGGTCTTGGCGAACTCAACGAGTTTGCCCAGCTTCTCTAAAAAATTGTCTTTTTCCACTTGATAACGTCCTTTCGTTAAGAAGTCAGTTAAAAACCTACACGACTTTTCATTATATACGAAGATAAGGTATTTTTCAACATATTTCTCTCATCTTTTTCTCTTAACGGCTACTTTTCGCCTTCTTGCCAAGCTGTATCCGGCAGCATGCTGCGCAAAATACACAAAATGGCCGCCGCCCGCATCCCTGCCGCCTATGCTCAGCAGCTCTCTTCATCCGCAGGTGCACGGAGGATTTCCATGCGTCCTTTGAGATTCCGGATAACCGCCTGGGTGTGGCTGCCCCCAAACTCTCCGTCCAGCACCCAGTCCACCGGCGTCTGAGAAGTAAGCTTTAATTCCCTGGCCTTAAACTTATATACATAATCATTCGGTTCTTCCTTTAAAAACATATAGGAGATAATATTGCTTAAATCCTTAGGTGTCCTGGGCTTCCGGATCAGGAGCACCTCGAATTCTCCATCATTTAATGCCACAGACTGCGTTACCAGACCTTTAAAACCGCCTACACTAATGGTATTGGTCACCATGCCGAAAACAAATTCTTCTTCCAGCACCTCGTCCTCCCACTCTACTTTCATTGCATACGTCTTTAAAGCAGCCAGGCTTTTCACCCCTTCCAGCACATAGGCCTGATGGCCCAAAAGATTCTTCTTGTCCTGGGGTGTCTGATAGGAAACCTCGGTAAATGCCCCAAATGCCGCAATATAGATGAAATACCGTTCTCCGCAAAAATTTCCGATGTCAATAGGATAGGGCTGGCCGGTTAAAATATTCTTAGCCGCCTCCATCATAGATTTAGGAATCTGTAAGCTGGAGGCATAATCATTGGTAGATCCTGCAGGGATATAGCCAAGAAGCGGAGGGTTCTCCAACTCGGCCAGGCCGCTGAGTACCTCATTCAAGGTACCGTCCCCTCCACTGCATACCACCAGGTTTGCCTCCTTCCCATACTGGCAGGCCACCTTCGTGGCATCCTTCGGTTCCTGGGTGACATGCACCTGCACCTTAAATCCTGACCTAGAAAATAAATCCAAAATTTCTAGAAGCTTGCTTCGTATCTGCTCCCGACCTGCTCTGGGATTAATGATAAAGAGCATTGTTTTCATAAAATTATCGCCTCTTTCTTTATTTTGTCATAAAAAAGGCTTTCCTATACGCAAGAAATGCGTTAGGAAGGGGATATTTTCCTTCTAATTCCCGAATATCAGCAGAAACAAAGGGCTCAGGAAGGCTTCCCTCCACCTGTATCCAATATCCCACCATGTGCCACTCTATATGAGAAAAAATATGTTTTGCCTCTCCAAGGCAACGGACCTGGCGGATTTTCCCCTCCGCCACGCCGCAAGCTGCGGAAGCCTGCGCATAGGAGGTAAGGTCGACTTTACCCTCTATATTGGGGAACTCATATAGAGAGGCTAAAAGCCCCTGATCCGGCCGCTTTCGCAAGGCTACCTTCCAGTCCCCCTCCTCCTGGCTGCTGATCACAAGCACTGTTTTTTCCTCAATCTTCCTGACCTTTTTCGAAGGCTTTACCGGAATCTCCTGCCACAGGCCTTTTTGCCTGGCTACACAGAGCGACGCAAGGGGGCAGTCCCCACATTTAGGTTCTCCTTTGGGAATGCAGAGCAGCGCTCCTGTCTCAAACAGCGCCTGGTTAAACTGTCCCGGATGCTTCTGATCCATGCTCTCTGTCAACAGCTTCTCCAGATTTTTCTTCGTGGCTCCCTTGGTGATGTCCTCATAGCTGCCTAAGATTCTGGAAATCACCCGCATCACATTTCCATCCACCGCTGGAACCGGGATATGGTAAGCAATAGACGCTACAGCTCCCGCCGTATAGCTGCCGATCCCCGGAAGCTTTAATAGCTCCTCATAACTCCTTGGCATGAGCCCGCCATATTCGTCCATCACAATACATGCCGCTTTTTTAAGATTTCTCGCTCTGCTGTAGTATCCCAAACCCTCCCACAATTTCAGCAAAGCCTCCTCCTCCACTTGGGCCAATGCTGAAATGTTTGGCAGCGCCTTCATAAAACGGGTGAAATAAGGCTTTACTGCCTCCACCCTGGTCTGTTGGAGCATGATTTCAGAAATCCAAATAGGATATGGATCCTGATTCTCTCTCCATGGAAGCTTTCTGGCATGGCTTTCATACCACTTAAGGAGAGGGCCGGATAAGGCTCTCAGGCGATCCTTTGGAGAAAGCCTCTCACCCTCCCTCTCTAATACTGGCAAGGAGCGGTAAAGCTCTTTAATCGGCGATTCGCCTTTATCTCCCCATCGCTCATACATATCCATAAATCCCTCTCACTGACACCTCGCCTGACATCACCGTACAGAGAGTCCCATCTTTTCGCTCCACCAGAAGCTCTCCATCCTCCTGAATTCCCCGGCAGATCCCCTCATATTTTCCTCGAGGATCCAGAACCAGGACCTCCATGCCCATATTGGCCAGAAGAGCCTGGTACTCTTCTCTCAGCTGGGATAAATCCTCTGTCTCCAAAAATTCCTCAAAGTACCGCTCAAACCACTCCATGGTGCCGGCGATCAGCTCACTTCGGCTAAAATCCCTCCCGGCTTCCAGTTTTAAAGAGGTAGCTCTTGACCGGATTTCCTCCGGAAATTCCTGTTGATTCACGTTAATACCAATTCCCGTAACGATATAATGTATCTGCTCCATCTCCGCGCTCATCTCAGTAAGAATCCCGCAGATCTTCTTCCCATTTATCACCAAATCGTTGGGCCATTTAATCTCCGCCTTTAGCTTGGTTACCTCCCTCACTGCCTGACAGGCTGCCAGCCCTGCGATGAGGGTAATCATGGAGGCGCATTGAGGCGGTATCTGTGGCCGCAAGAGAAAACTCATATATATGCTTGTCCCAGAAGGGGATGACCAGCTTTTGCCCCGACGGCCCTTCCCTGCATTCTGGCAGTCCGCCACTACCAGCGTACCATGAGGAGCGCCTCCTTCACCCTGCTTTTTTGCCTGGATATTCGTAGAGTCGGTCACCGGCAGGTAGAGCAGGTTTTTCCCCATCCACTTGGTATGAATCCGGCTGCCGATCTCTGCCTTCGTCATCACATCAGCCACTTCCACCAGGCGGTACCCCTTATTCCGCACAGCTTCGATCTTATAGCCTTCCTCCTCCAGCTGCTTGATCACTTTCCAGACTGCAGTTCTGGAAACTCCAATCACACTGCATAAATCCTGTCCGGACACAAATCCGTCCGACTCCTTAAGCATAGTTAAAATCCTTGTCTTCATCCTTATCTCCAGATACTTAAGGCACTGACCGCCGCTAAAAGCACCAGCACGATACCAAAGAGCAAAAGCCCGGCTCCTGCCAATAACTTTTTCCGGTCTCGCCCGCTTCTTCTGATCTTCACCCATCCATTCACTAAGTTTAAGATAGCCGCCAGGATAAAAATCACCGGAAACAGCACCAGGTTATTTTCAGCGTTCAGAAATGAAAGTACGGCCAAAATTACAATCATAATTCCTACTATTATATGAACTAAGTTTAAAAAAAAGTCCATACTCCTGCTGCTTCGGCTGCTATGGCCCTTGATTCCCTGCTCATACATCGTCTATTCTCCTAATGTAGCCGCCATCACTGCTTTGATCGTATGCATTCGGTTTTCCGCCTCATCAAATACCTTTGACTGGGGAGATTCAAATACCTCGTCCGTTACCTCCATGTCCTTAATCTGGAAACGTTGTCCCATGTCCCTCCCGATTTTTGTCTTTAAATCATGGAACGCCGGGAGGCAGTGCAGGAAGATAGCGTCATTTCCCCCATTCCTCATCACCTGAGCTGTTACTTTATATGGAGACAGCTGGCGAATTCTCTCTTCCCAGACTTCATCCGGCTCTCCCATAGACACCCACACATCGGTATAGATCACGTCAGATCCTCTGGTTCCCTCTGCTACATCCTCAGTTAAGGTAATGCTGCCCTGGGAATCCTTTGCATATTCCTGGCACTGGCTCACCAGCTCCTGACTCGGGAAATATTTTTTGGGGGCGCATGCGGTAAAATGTAATCCCAGCTTAGCGCAGGCAATCATCAGGGAATTTCCCATATTATAGCGGGCGTCTCCCATATAGGTCAGCTTTACTCCCTTAAGCCTCCCCAGATGTTCCCGAATAGTAAGCATATCCGCCAACATCTGTGTAGGATGGTACTCGTTGGTGAGACCATTCCACACAGGGACTCCAGCATATTTAGCCAGCTCCTCTACAATCTCCTGGCCATGCCCCCGGTACTCGATCCCTTCATACATCCGCCCCAGCACCCTGGCTGTGTCTGCAATGCTCTCCTTCTTTCCGATCTGAGAACCACTTGGATCCAGATAAGTCGTTCCCATTCCAAGATCATGGGCCGCCACCTCGAAAGCGCATCTGGTTCTGGTACTGGTCTTTTCGAAAATCAACGCCACATTCTTCCCCCTATGGATATCCACCGGAATGCCCCTTTTCTTTTTCTCTTTAAAATCCGCCGCCAAATCCAGCAGATAAATAATCTCCTCTGGAGTGAAATCCTTCAACGTTAAAAAATTTCTTCCCTTTAAATTCATACTTTTCCTCCTTATGTCCCTTTCCCGTTTTTTCCGCTTTCATCCAAGTTTTTCGCATAATCTCTTTGACTTAAATCCATACCAACTTACTATATCTTAAAGCTCCTGTCAAGTAATATATCATCACGGTTTTCCCCTTACCAAGCGGAAAACGGCAATGCCGCCTGGCTTCCCAATTTCTTATAAATCTTCTGCCCCAGCTCCTCTACCGTGTATACCTGAAACCTGGAAATCCGAAACTTGCCTGCCAGCTTCTCTAAAAAGAGCAAGTATAAGTCTCGATAATCCCAGCCTTCCTTTAACTTTTCCTTCCGGGCAATAGCCGGGAAGATTTCCTCCGTATACCAGCGGTACTGTCCTAGCTTCTCCTTATCCTCGCCTGCAAGCTCTGGCTCCAGATAAGGAAGAAGCCGTGGGATTTCCGACATCATCTTGTCGAAATAATAGGCCTCTCCCTCTGGTGCATAGAGATAATATCGCTTTCCGGCCAAGCCGTACAGCAGTCTCTGCCCATCCAGATAACCCAGCTTTCGGTTCTTTTTGGCCTTTTTCGCGTCAAACTCCAGGATGCCTCCTAGATTCTGTCGGGGCGCGATATGGTAAAGCTTTACATCATCCGGCACAGAGAAAAATCGCTCTGTGTCCAAGCCTAACCCGTAAATCCGGATAACGATAATATTTTGGTATCCCCTATCCGCCAGCACATCCACTGGCACATTATTTGCGCTCCCCCCGTCCGTATAAAGCTTTCCTCCCAGCTTTTCCAGCTTAAAAGCTGGGAAATAGGCGCTGGCAAGAAGCATATCCCCCATTTCCCCAATGGCTGTCTCCTTCATATCTACGACCAAGGGCTGCCTGTCAGTAAGGGATATGGTGGAAACATAAAGCTCTCTGGGAGAATTTCTGATTTTCTCCTCGTCCACCACCTCCTGGATCAGGTTCCTCAAGGGGGTGACATCCAGACCTCTGTCCTTCAATATCCTCTTTGCCTCTCCCAAAAGCCCGGAGATACCTACAGTCTTTATATCTCCTTTCCGCATTCCCTCCATCATCTCGTCATCCACATCCATTACCTGGGAATAACGGATATGATCCCAAATGTATTCCGCCTGCTCCAGATCATCCATACACATCAGAGCCCCGTTTAATGCCCCCACGCTGGTTCCCGCGATTCCCCGGATCGCTATCCCCGCCTCCCGCAGGGCTTTCCACGCTCCCACCTGATAGGAACCCCTGGCCCCGCCGCCTTCAAGGACAATCCCATACTCTTTTGTCTGATCCAGCTTAAGCTCCATTTGCACCTCCATCTGGTAGAAAAGGAAAGCCGCCCAGATGCCATGCTCCCGGCATCTGTGACAGCCTTCCTAACCTTTTCTACATCCTGAAACTGCTCTTATTCTTACCGGTTAACGCCGGTTTTATTCTCAGAAGCTACCTCTACCAGGGACTTTACCAGTCCCACTGCTCCCTGAATCTCAGAAGGAATGATAATCTTAGTTGCCCTGCCATCAGCAGCGGCGGCGAAGGCTTCCAGGCTCTTCAGCTGGATCACCGTCTGATCTGCACCCGCTTCCTTAATAAAGCGGATACCGTCTGCCTGGGCCTTCTGTACCTTTAAGATAGCCTCAGCCTGGCCTTCCGCCTCTTTAATCTTCTTTTCTTTCTCTGCCTCTGCCCGCAGGATAGCCGCCTGCTTCTCTGCCTCCGCATCCAGGATAGCTGACTCTTTCTTTCCTTCCGCTACCAGGATGGTAGATTTTTTCTCGCCCTCTGCCTTCAAGATGGCTTCACGGCGCTCACGCTCCGCCTTCATCTGCTTCTCCATAGCATCCTGGATCGCTGCTGGCGGGATAATATTCTTAAGCTCCACACGATTTACCTTAATTCCCCAAGGATCCGTGGCCACGTCCAGAGATGCCCGCATCTTCGCATTAATGGTCTCTCTGGACGTCAAGGTCTGATCTAATTCCATCTCACCGATAATATTACGGAGAGTGGTGGCAGTCAGATTCTCAATCGCCATAATCGGATTTTCTACGCCATAGGCAAAGAGCTTAGGATCGGTAATCTGGAAAAATACAACGGTATCGATCCGCATGGTTACATTATCTTTGGTGATCACCGGCTGAGGCGGGAAATCCGCTACCTGCTCCTTTAAGTTCACTTTCTTTGCAACCCGGTCTACAAATGGCATGCGGAAATGCACCCCTACTGACCAGGTATCCAGATATGCTCCCAGACGCTCCACCACCAGCGCCTGAGCTTGAGGAACAATCTTAATACAAGAAGACAACACAATCAGTAAAACAACCAAAACAAATATTATTGCCATAAAACCGGTAAGAAAGCTTACCACTCCATCCATAATTTATACCTGCCTTTCCAGTCAGTTAATAGTTGCTATCTTAAACTTAATCCTCTAAAACCTCTACCATCAGCTTAACGCCATTCACTGACGCCACCCGCACCATAGTGCCTGCAGGAATTCTCTGGCCGGCCTTAACCGATCTGGCTGTCCAGGGCTGGCCATTCAACATGGCAGCGCCGGTTCCGGCTTCATTGTCCACATCTTCTGTAATCTTTGCCTGCTTCCCGGCCAGCCCCTCCACATTCGTCTTTTTAATATGACGGTTGACATACTGGAGAGCCATCGGCCTGGTGAGAAACAGGAGCAAAAACGAAACCGCCACAAAAGCTGCCAGCTGCATCTTCACCCCTGCGCCCAGAATACATAAGACAAGGCCCACCAGCGAACCGCCGGCAAACCATATGGTGGTTAATGCCATACTGGCCCCTTCAATGATTAGAAATACGATAAAGGCAAGAAGCCATCCTACTATTCCCATATTAATCCTCCTCTTTATTGGAAGCACTGAAAAGCATTTACAACTTCTTCCATGAGAAGTATAACATATTTCGACCGGAAACTCAACTTACAATTTTATGACGTTTCTCCGCTGCCGGGCTGCTTCATACATAAGGATGGAGGCGGCTATGGCGGCATTTAAGGACTCTACCTGGCCAGCCATGGGAATTTTCAGAAAGGCGTCCGCTAATTGGGAAATCGTATCGCTTAAGCCCTTCGCCTCATTTCCAATGAGGAAGGCACAGGGACACGTCAGATCCTCCTGGTCATAGCTGCAGCTCCCCTCTAAGTGGGCCGCTAAAAGGCGGATACTGCTCTTTTGAAGAAATTTACAGGTTTCCTCCAGATTTTCCACATACAGGAAGGGGACCCGTGCCAATGAGCCCATGGTAGAGCGGATCACCTTCGGATTATAAATATCTGCAGTAGTCTTATCCATGATAATGCCGGTGATCCCGGCCCCTTCTCCGGCCCGGATCATGGTTCCCAGGTTCCCTGGATCCTGGATGGTTTCCAGGATAAGGAGATGGGCCTTCCCGGGAGTCTTCAGGATATCTTCCAGGGTATAATGCTTTTGCTGCACCAAGGCCAGGATCCCCTGAGGGGTCTGAGTATCCGCCATCACCTTCATCACTGGTTCGGATACGGTTTCCCATCGGAACCCCTCCAATAGGTCCCGGTGCCCCTCCTCTTCCAGAAAGCGCTCGGTGACATACACTATCCTTGTCTCTTCTGGATTAAGCTCCCTACACATTCTCAGGCCCTCAGCCACATATAAGCCCTCTTCCCGCCTGGCCCTTGCCTTTTTCGTCAGGTTTGCCGCCTGGCGGACTCTGCTGTTTGTCGTGCTGTTGATCATAATTCCCCTCTTAAATCTGTTCTAAATCTTCGATCCAGATCCGCATACATGCGTCGCTGGGCATTCTTAAGTCTCCTCTAGGTGACAAGGACACCGATCCTACCTTCGGTCCATCTGGCAAGCAGGAACGCTTAAACTGCTGGGTAAAGAAACGACGGTAGAAGATTTCCAGCCACTTTTTCACCGTCCTGCCTTCATATTCCCCCGCAAAGGCCCGGACTGCCATGCGGTAAATCTTGGAGGGCATATAGCCGAAACGCATCACATAGTAGAGGAAAAAGTCATGAAGCTCATATGGTCCCACTAGATCCTCTGTCTTCTGGGCGATCTTCCCGCCCTCAGGCGGCAGCAATTCCGGACTCACCGGGGTGTCCAGCACGTCCTTAAGCACTGCAGCCAGCTCCTCCTCCCTACAGGTGTCTGCGTAATACTGCACCAGATGCCGCACCAATGTCTTAGGCACACCGGCGTTCACCCCATACATAGACATGTGGTCTCCATTATAGGTGGCCCAGCCCAAGGCCAGCTCAGACATGTCTCCTGTGCCGATCACCATGCCGCCCACTTGATTGGCAACATCCATCAGCACCTGGGTCCGCTCTCTAGCCTGACTGTTCTCATAGGTTACATCATGCACGCTCTCATCCTGTCCGATATCCTGAAAATGCAGGCTCACCGCCGCTTTAATCACGATCTCCTTAAGCTCTGCCCCCACCTGCCGGGCCATCTTGCAAGCATTTCCATAGGTGCGGTCTGTAGTCCCAAAGCAGGGCATAGTGATACAGTGAATCTGATTCCTGGGGAGCCCTAACTGGTCGAACGCCCGGACCGTCACCAGGAGTGCCAGGGTGGAATCCAGGCCTCCGGAGAGGCCTACCACCCCATGGCCGCATCCGGTATGCTCCAAACGCTTCTTCAACCCCATGGCCTGGATGGACAGGATTTCCTCACACCGCTTCTGCCTCTCTCCCTCATCGCAGGGCACAAAGGGCGCTTTGTGGATGAATCGCCGGAGCTCATCTTCCTCCGTTTCCTTCAGAGAAAAGGTCATCTCCGTATAACCTCTGGCAAGGTAGTCCTCCTCCTTCTGTCCTGGGAAAAACCCTTCCACAGCCGCCTGGCTGTAAGAGGGGAAGGTATTCATCCTCCTCCGCTCACTGCTCAGCCGCTCCAGGTCCATATCCGCAATCACCATCTCATTGACAAATCGGGCAGATTCCGCCAGACAAGTCCCATTTTCTGCGATAATATTCTGTCCTCCAAACACAAGATCCTGGGTAGATTCCCCTTCCCCAGCATTGGCATAAATATAGCCGCATACCAGTCTGGCCGACTGGCCACAAATTAAGTCGCGTCGGTAGGCATCCTTCCCTGTGGTCTCATTGCTGGCGGAGCAGTTTACGATCACTGTAGCCCCGGCCATGGTATGGCTGATGCTGGGGGGACAGGGTACCCACACATCTTCGCAGATCTCTGCCCCCACAATTAATCCCGGTACATTCTCACACCGAAATACCAGCCGGCTTCCCATAGGGATCCACTCCTCCTGGAATTCATCCCAGACAGAAACCACATCATCATTCCCAGGGTGAAAAATGCGCTGCTCATAAAATTCCGAATAATTTGGCAAATGCTTCTTCGGAACTATTCCCAGCAGCGCTCCGTGGCAAATTGCCGCAGCCACATTATAGAGTTTTCCATTCCGTTCCCAGGGCAATCCCACAAAAACAAGCATATCCAGATCTCTGGAATCATCCACAAGCCTTCCTAACTCCTCCTTGGCTTTTCGAATCAGTGGAAACTGTAAAAACAGATCCCCACAAGTATATCCGGTAAGGCAAAGCTCCGGAAATACCATAATCTGTACCTGCTGTTTCGCCCCCTGATGCATCAGCCCAAGGATCTGTTCCCGGTTAAACGCCGGATCCGCTACTTTAATCTTCGGGGTTGCCGCCGCAACCCGAATAAATCCGTCCCTCATAATCCTGCTCCTTTATCTCTTTATCTTCTATGTCTTCTCTTTCCTTAATGAAACAGTATCCATTATATAGAATTTCAGATTTTATCTTTTAGACTGAACAGTTTTGCTCCAATCCCGTTTCCAGCCAGCATCACCAAAATATATATGGCAGATTTTGTGGTATACACACCTGCCAGATGAATATAAAACATATTGGCAATAGAATGTTCAAAACCGGATAAAATAAATATCATAACCGGCACAATAATAAATATAATATTTTTTGTCTTTTGATAATTATCAATCGCCAGATACATCATTATGCCGCAGAACAGGGAAAGCACAAAAATATAGCCTGCTGAATTCTCCAGTTTGGCTTGAACTAATGCCGAACTACTGATATTCACCTGCGCCATGGAGGCTGACCATGCTGCAATAAAGGTCCCTATATAATTTCCGGCAGCCACGATTGCCATATCGGCAAGCTCGGCTGGCCTTTTAATAAATCCAATTTTTCCCGTATACAGATAAAATCCCTGCACCACAATAGTCAGCAGGCCAAAGGAAAACAGCAGCGAACCGATAATTTTATTTTCCACAGATAAATAAACAATCCCGCCTACGCCAATCATAAATCCAGCATAAACGGCTTTTATCAACATCTGAGTTCTGCTTTTCATCCCCGTTACTCCCTCTTTCTGCCTGTAATAATCTGCATCGTATTTTGCCTGTCTTTTTTCCATTATTCTTTTTATTTTGCTATTTTTTCTGCTTTTCAGTCTACCATACTTTTTTCGGTATGGCTACACCCCAAACCAATTTTTCTTATTTCACCATAACTGTTTACGCCTCTGCTGGTTTGTGACTGACCGCTGGTTTTCCACCTGTTTACTAGAGGGAAGGAAAACAAAAGAATGGCTGCTTTACAATTTTTATAAAATTCGGTACAATAGAAGGTGAAAAAGCGAGGTGCTCCCATGAAAATATCGACAAAAGGGCGATATGCATTGCGAATGATGCTGGAGTTTGCCCTCCACCCGGACCAATGCACCAAAATCAGCCAGGTGGCCGCCAGGCAGCAGATTTCATCAAAATATTTAGAACAAATCGTAACCACACTCTGCCGTGCAGGCTTTGTGAAAAGTATGCGGGGAGCCCAGGGCGGCTACCGCCTCTCTAAGCGCCCGGAGGAGTACACTGTAGGACAGATTCTCCGCTTAACCGAAGGCAGCCTGGCCCCGGTAGCCTGCCTGGAGGACGAGATTAATTCCTGCAGCCGTTCCAGTCAGTGCGCTACCCTTCATATCTGGAAGGATCTAGAAAAAGCCATCAGCAGCGTGGTGGATCATGTTACCTTGGCTGATCTGGTGAAGGAGCTAAAGGAGACTCAATGACACAGGAATTTTCCAGAACAGAAATGCTCATCGGCAGCGAAGGAATTCAACGGCTAAAAAACAGCCACATCGCAGTATTTGGGGTAGGAGGTGTGGGCTCCCATTGCATTGATGCCCTGGCCAGAGGCGGCGTGGGCACATTGAGCCTCATTGACCACGACCAGATTTCTCTTACCAATATTAACCGCCAGTCCGTGGCATTCCACAGCACTGTCGGCAAGATGAAAACCAAGGTGATGAAGGCAATCATACAGGACATTAATCCCTCTTGCCAGGTTTACACCTGGCAAGCCTTCCTGTTGCCGGACAATACTGTATCCCTTATGGAGGAAATCATCCACACCGCCAGCCGCCGGCCAGACTATATCATCGATGCCATTGACACCGTGGCTGCAAAGCTTTCCCTGGCTGAATATGCCTTCCAGACCGGTATCCCCCTGATCGCTTCTATGGGAACAGGCAATAAGCTCCACCCGGAACAATTTGAAATCACCGATATCACAAAGACCAGTGTATGCCCTCTCTGCCGGGTAATGCGGCGGGAATTAAAAAAGAGAGGGATATCCTCTCTAAAGGTACTGTATTCCAGGGAACCCCCCATTACCCCTATCCCGGGAACAGAGGAGGGCGAAAAACGTTCCATCCCAGGAAGTATCTCCTTCGTTCCTCCAGTAGCTGGCCTTCTCATTGCCGGAGAGGTCATCCGGGAGTTGGCCATGGGGTGAAGCGTCCGGCCCAGCACCGGAAATTTCCGGCAAGTGCGCTGCTTTTCTCCAAACCTTAAATAGATAAAGAAAACGAGGGCTGCCTTTCCCCCACAGAAAGCAGCCCTCTGGTCACGTTCTAAAACCGTCACACTATTAGTTTTCTTTTGGCATCCCCATACCAAAATATGACGTAAGGTACTTTACTTTTTCCTTACGAATTTTAATATAGCATTTTTAATAACAAAAGTCAATATTTTTTAATTTTTTTATATAATTAGTCCAAACTAATTTTTACAAAAAAGGATTTGCCTCTCTCTGTCCAGCCAGGTATAGATTTCCGTCGAAAGGAGATACTAATTCTGCTGTTATGTTACTGTTCACGCTTTTTCGGCCATGGCGGCCAACTGCTGCTGCCATCAGTAAACCGTACAAGGAGCTTAAGAAATTCAGGCAGAATAGGAGGAATCCCATGAGCTTTTCGACTGATTTAGTTAGTAATATCCGCCACTTAAAGGAAACTCTCCAGATCGATCGGTGCTTTGACGTGGTCTACCGTGTGGTGGAGATCGGCGGCCGTCAAGGCTGCCTCTTTTTCGTGGATGGCCTGACCAAAGATGAGGTTTTGCTGAAAATCCTTCAGGTTTTCCAGTCCATCAAAGCAGAGGACATGCCCGTAGATGCCCACGGTTTTTCCAAAAAATATATTCCCTACGGCGAGATCGGCCTGGTGGAGGAGGAATCTGCCCTCATTACCCAGCTTCTCACCGGTATCACTTGCCTATTCCTGGAGGGCTATGACAAATGCCTTACCATTGACTGCAGAACCTACCCGGCTAGAGGGGTAAGCGAGCCGGAAAAGGATAAGGTGATGCGCGGTTCCCGGGATGGCTTCGTGGAAACACTGATCTTTAACACCGCCTTAATCCGCCGGCGGATTCGGGATCCCAAGCTGATAATGGAGATCATGAATGCCGGAGAAAGCTCCCACACAGACATTGCCATATGCTATATGGAAGGGCGGGTAGATGAAAAGCTTCTTAGCCTGATCAAGGAGCGGATCCAAAAGCTTCATGTTGACGCCCTGACCATGAATCAGGAAAGCCTGGCAGAATGTATTTATCCTCACAAATGGTATAATCCCTTCCCCAAGTTTAAATTTTCTGAGCGCCCAGATACCGCTGCTGCATCCATCCTGGAAGGGAATATCATCATCCTGGTGGACAACTCTCCTGCCGCCATGATCCTGCCCTCCTCTGTTTTTGACATCATCGAGGAAGCGGATGACTACTACTTCCCACCGGTCACGGGTACTTACTTAAGGCTCTCCCGGATGAGCATCTCGATCCTAACGCTGATCCTGACTCCATTGTGGCTGGTTCTTCTCCAAAATCCAGAATCCATCCCCTCCTGGCTAGATTTTATCCGTCTGTCGGATCCGCCCCATGTTCCGGTATTCTATCAGCTGTTAATTCTGGAATTTGCTATTGACGGCTTGCGTCTGGCGGCCATTAATACCCCAAGCATGTTGACCACCCCTTTAAGCGTCATCGCCGGTATTGTCCTGGGGGAATACTCAGTAAAATCTGGCTGGTTCAACAGCGAAACCATGCTTTATATGGCCTTTGTGACGGTAGCCAATTACTCTCAGGCCAGCTTTGAGCTGGGATATGCCCTCAAATTCATGCGGTTAATCCTGCTAGTTCTCACTGCGTTTTTTAACTGGTATGGTTTCTGGGCAGGTCTGATCCTTTCTGTGCTCGCCATCGTGTGCAACCGCACCATCGCTGGAAAAAGCTATATTTACCCCCTCATCCCCTTGAATTTCCAGGCATTAAAAAACCGGTTCCTGCGCCAGCGGCTTCCCCATACAGAAAAGCGGTAAACCAAAGCGCTGCCACCAAAAACAAAGGGCTAGCCTGCATTATCTTCATCTGCAGGTCGGCCCTTTTCCGCCAGCTGGCCAGCCCCCGGCCATCATCGCGTTTCTTATTTTCCCTTTACAAAATCTTCCCGCATAGGCGTGAAAATATCCAAAAGCTTGGTTTCCTCTAAAGCGATTGCCCCATGAACCACATTTGGCGCCACATAGTAAGCATCCCCTGCCACCAGCACCTTATCCTCCTGTCCCTCCTCCTGATAGGTCACAGAACCGGAGATCACATATCCGATCTGCTCATGCGGATGGCTGTGCTTTGCCCCCACCGCCCCCTTCTGAAGCGTCAGCTCCACCGCCATCAGCTTCGGCGAATAGGCCAGAATCCTCCTCTCTGTACCCTCTCCCACGGTCTCCGGGACGATGTTCTTATTCTCTACATACATATCTCTTTCCTCCTTTTTATCTTTGTCTTGATTTCAAACGCCCGTCTTGGGCTCTGCCCCCTATTCTACGGTCCATTCATTCTCTTATTATATCCTTTCACCGCACAGCATTCAAGTCCAAAATTGACTCAGATCAGCACACCGACGCGCTGATCGCAGAAAAACTGACACTACCTTGAAAAAATTAACTAGCCTGTCCAGAAAAACCGCGCTATACTAAAGCTACCCTCCAAAAAAAAGGGGGGGTGCACGGAGGGTAGCCGCCAGTATACCCGGCTTCCAGGAATATTCTGAAAAAGAGGTGCTGTACTAATGGAAGGATTTCAAAATATGGTAAATGCCCAGCTGGTTCTTTTCGTCTATCTGGCTACCGGCATGTATTGTTTTAAACGCGGGTTTATTAATCTGGAAACGAAAAAAAGGCTGGTGGATTTCATCCTAAAAGTCACGTTGCCCTGTATGATTTTTCATTCTTTTAATAAGCCCCTCACTGCCGATGTCCTGCACAAAACTGCCATGGCCTTTTTTGTCGCCTTGGCTATTTCCATTCTCTCTTATCTGTGTGGCAAGGTACTTTACCATCATTATTCCTTAGAGAGAAAAAGTATCCTCCAGTATTGTACCCTGGTAAATAACTCCGGCTTTCTCGGTATGCCCATGGTATCCTCGGTATATGGGGCGGATGGGCTCTTGTACGCTTCAATCTTTATCATTCCCAACCGAATCATGATGTGGACCGCTGGACTCTCCCTGTTTACCGTATCGGATTTTAAGAGCAAATGTAAAAATATCTTCCTGAATCCCTGCATTATCACCGTCTTTCTGGGGCTGATCCGCCGTCTTTTTGACCTGCCCTTTCCTGAATTTTTAGACACTGCCACCGCCAATATCGGCGCCATCACCTCGCCGCTCTCTATGATGGTCATTGGCACCATGATGGTGGGAATCTCCTGGAAAACCCTGTTGGAGCCCAGTATCTTTTACCTGGCCTTTGTCCGGTTGATCGGGCTCCCGGCAGCAGCATTGATTCTCATGCATCTGCTCCACTTTGAACCCATGCTTACCGGTGTCTCCCTGATCCTCACCGGAATGCCCGCTGGCAGCACCAGCGCCCTTCTAGCAGCCAAGTATGGAGCAGATGAAGACTATGCCTCACGCTGCATCATTACCACTACCTTACTATCGTTGTTCACGATTCCTGTGCTAATGTTGTTTGTGTAAGGCGCGGTCTTTTGGAGGCGAAAATGCTATTTTATTGAGTCGCTGGTGAGGCGTGAAAGCCTAGAGAGTCGTAAGCTAACTTAAGGTGCAGGCGCAAATTGGCAGGAAGTAACGCCCATGGCAGGCAGGTTCCCAACGTCACCCCGCTCTCGCTCCGCCGAAAGCGCAGCGGTGCGTAAGGCCCTAAAAGACAGGGCCTACATCCCA
>CATJIO010000164.1 GCA_949740725.1 uncultured Lachnospiraceae bacterium
AACATTATCAATGTTTTTACTTTTCATGTCAACACATAATTGAAATAATTTTTTAAAAACTTTTCGATTATTTTGGGAATTTTCGACAAAAGGCGCAATCGTCATGAAACCGCAGACATGAACATGGGGAAAATGGCTGATTTGTAACAGCGCATCCAATACCTCCTCCTCCATAAATCCATACTTGCTTTCCTCCCTGGCAATATTCACCTCTAAGAGGACATCCACCTGCAGGTCCTTCTTCGCGGCCTCCTCCTCGATCTGCTCCGCCAGGCGGATGGAATCCACAGAGTGGATCAAGACCGCTTTTCCAATTACCTGTTTTACCTTATTCCGCTGGAGATGGCCAATCATATGCCAGCGAATATCCTTTGCCAGCGCCGGCGCCTTCTCCTGGATCTCCTGGACCTTATTCTCCCCGAAATCCCGTATGCCTGCGTCATAGGCTTCCTGAATCATGGAGGTTGGCTTCGTCTTGCTGACCGCGATCAGCGTTACCTCGCGCCGATCCCTCCCCACTCTTTGGCACGCCGCCTTTATCCGCTCTTCTACTTCAATCAACTGATCGTTTATCATCGCTTCTCCTCCTTCAGATATTTCGGTTCTCAGTAAATCAGCTTCCCCTCTTCCACGGTGGAAGCGTCTAACACAATATGGTCATAGACCGCCAGGCCATACCGCATCCCCTTCTTGACGGTGTAATACTCGTCATTGGAGGCCAGCACCTCAATCTGCTTAAATACCGTGTAGCCCTTATTTATATTATAAACGCCCAGCAGAGATGCATTTGCTCCCAGCTGAAAACGGCCATTCTGTTCTGCAGACCTGGCCGCCTGGGAGGCGGCTTCATTAGTCTCCTCCTGTGTGCCTCCCTCTTCCTCTAAAAGTAGCTCTTCTGTGGCCGTGTGGGCGCTGTCCGGCTTAATTAGATAATCTCCGGTGCTAAGCTCCTGGATTTCACTTAGGTCGATATAATAATAGTCCTCTGTAGAATAGTAGATGGTGGCAGGCACAAAGACCGCAGATGTTCCCTCCTGAGTATAGATCTCCTTCATAAATCCAGCGGAAGTGCTGTTCTCATCCCCGCCGCGGGCCAGATACCCCACAGGAACTAAGTGGAAAGTCTTCTCTGTCACCGCGCTGATGGGAATCTTTAAGCCAGATACCTGCTGGGAAAGAATCTCAAACTCAATATACCGCTCAGCAATAAAATGCACCATATATTTATTAAAATCCAGCTTCCCGTAAACCTTTTCGTCTGCTCCCAGAAAGGTGGAAAAATCACCGCTGGAGGTTAAGTCAGTCCCGTTAAACTTCACCTTCAGGGAGGTCTCTTCCCCGTATTTCTCCACATCCTCCGGAGTCATGGGAAAAACTACTGACCAGTTATCGGAGGTAATAATCTTGTAGACCGGGGAGTCTTTAGGCACCTTTTTCCCGGAAATGGTAATACTTCTGGAATAATTGGTCCGATCAAATACCTCCTCTGAGATCTGGGACAAGTCCAGATCCTCAAAGGAATCAATGGCGTAGGAGATCACCCCCGCCTCATCTGCCCGCACCTGCTGAAAATTCGCTCCTGCCTGGGCGATCATGGAATCCAGGCTATCCAATGCGTTAAAATTCCCATACTCCATCACCAGGGCTTCCAGGGAATACTTGGTATCATAAAGCGTCTGGAAATGTTCATCCTTAAACGTAATGGCAAAGGAGGTCAGCTGCCGTTTCAAATCGGAGAGGTTCTCCTCGCTCAAGCTCTGCCCCGCCTCCGGGTGCTCCGCCATAAAGGCCTTCAGCGCCCCGGTCTCATCGATGGAATAGATGCTGGTCCCAACACTGGCCCGCTTTCCTTCCCGGATATAATAATTAATATCTCCTGCTCGGTCCGTATATTTGGTGGTTTCATCCCGGAGGATAATCCCGGTATACTTTTTCTCATTGACAATACCACCCTCGGCTACTTCATAAAACTGAACCTTATCCCGCTTTAAATAGGTATAAACACTGAAACTCATATAGACAAAGATAATGGCAAAAATAATCATGCCTACATTCAGGTTTTTAGGCCGCTTGTATGGCACGATCTTATTATTCTTTTTCTTCATGTTCTGACTGCCCATAAAAGCATCCCTTCCTCCTAAAGCTCCATTATAAAAGGAATACGGAAAAAAAGCAAGCTGATAAGAAAAACAAAAGATTCTGTCCACAGGTAGTATCCATCCTGTAGCCGTTGCCAACCATAACCCAGCAAAAAGGTGCACAGTAACAACAAAAAGGGCTGCCGGAAATATCTTTCGCAGCAGCCTGATTATCTATGTATGATTATAAAGAAATAATCACGTCATCCTTTATGCTGTCCGGAAGCTCGTCTGCATCCAGAGATACGCTCAACACAAACGTCACATGATACTTCTCACCGATTTTTTCCAAATTTTCGATGGTCTGAGAGATATCTTCCCCCTCAAGACCTGCCAGCTTTAAGAAGCTGTCCAAAAACATAATCTCCAGATCGTGATCCTGAGAAATAATACCACAGATAAAACCAATAAACGATTCGCTGGAAGTCAGCGGAAACTCATTCACATTAATTAAGCGGATTTTGTTACTTAATTCGTACATATGCTTGGAGCTTTTATCCAGATAAACAATGGACCCCTGGGCTGTCTTGATTGCTCCATTGGCCTTTTCTAACAGATGCTTTGTCTTTCCCTTTCCCTTTCTTCCTGCTATAATCTGAACCATAGTAATCTCCTCCTTCGGTTTATTTCCTATTCCCCGTCAGTTCGCTGTGGGGCTTTGATTAAGTTGTATAAAATGTCAATTAATTATAAACCAATTATAGTATAACTATCCAAAAAACGCAACGGCTAATTGACAATTTTCTGAATTATTTCTGTCATGTTATCATAAAGCCCCGGACGGCTCCCGGCTTTCAGCACTACGGAAATATATTCCTTCTCCTCTTGGTCACGGCTTGCCATAATCAGACAGTAACCGGCAGCGCTGGTGGTCCCCGTCTTTCCGCCGAATACGGTCAGGCCTTCCGGCGTGGGCCGCTCTCCAGTCATAAACCAGTTGCCACCCTTCCATTCCTTTGAGACCGCCTCTCCAGCGGCATTCGTATAATTGGCTGTGTAAGCCGTGGTTCCGGTCACCTGGCGAAATTTGGGAAGCGTTAACGCTTCATTAAAAATCAGGTACAAATCATAGGCAGTGGTATAGTGTTCTGGATCGGTCAGCCCGTGAGGATTCATAAAGTGAGTTCCTGTAGCCCCCAAAGCTCTTGCCTCCTGGTTCATTAATTCTGCAAAGGCTTCAATACTTCCGGATATATGTACAGCGATAGCTGCTCCAGCATCATTCCCCGAGGGAAGCATCAGGCCGTAGAGCAGCTGTTCCAGGGTAAGGGTGTCTCCTGGCTGAATATGGCACAGGGTGGCCCCCGGCTCGGTGATCACTGCCTCCTGGGTAACGGTTACCACATCCTCCAGATTACCATATTTTATCGCTACAAGGGCGGTCATTACCTTGGTGATACTGGCCGGATACAGGCGTTCGAAAGGATTCTTCCCGAAAATAACCTGCTTGTCAAAGCAGTCAAATACAGCCGCCGCCTCTGCGCTGACTCCAGTTTCGTCCCAGGACTGATCCGGAGAGATAACGCACAGCTGGCTGGCAAAGCCTTGAGCCCGCCCATCGGCCTCCTCTTCAAAGGGCAGGGAAAAACTCTGCTGGGCCCATTCATAAGGCTGTTCTAGGTTCCTGGCCCCACAGCCGGCAGAGAGGAGGAGAAGGGAAAAGGCGCAGCCAATCCATAGTTTCTTTATCCATCGCATCATCGATTCTCAGTCTACTCCCTCTACCGATACATTTCCCGCCACTCTAAATCTCCCCGATCTAGAGCTTTGATCAAAAGCTCTGCCGTGGCCAGATTAGTCGCCAGCGGGATATTATAAGTGTCGCAGAGCCGTACAGCATTATTCACATCTGGCTCATGAACCTTGGAGGTCAAAGGATCCCGCAAAAAGATGACCAGATCAATCTCATTATGCTCAATCTGGGCGGCCAACTGCTGCTCTCCACCCAAATGCCCCGCCAGATACTTATGGACATTTAAGTTGGCCACCTCCTCGATCAGGCGCCCGGTGGTGCCAGTTGCATAGAGCTCATGCTTACTTAAAATTCCTCTGTATGCGATACAAAAATTCTGCATCAATTTCTTCTTTGCGTCGTGTGCAATCAGTCCGATATTCATTCAATTACTCCTCCTTAACTGTGAGTGCTTTTTCTCTGTAGTCCGACATTTAAAACAATCCCTATTCCCAGATAAATGCTGAGAAGGGAACTTACACCGTAACTGATAAAGGGAAGGGTCAGGCCGGTATTGGGGAACAGCTTGGTGGCGACTGCGATATTGGAAAAACTTTGGAAGCCCACCAGGGCCGCCATTCCGGTACACAGAATCTTGCCGCTTACATCCTTAGCCTTTCTGGCCATCCATAAACATTCGAATATAACCAATAGAAACAATCCAAGCACCAGCATACATCCCACAAATCCCATTTCCTCCCCGATAATCGCAAAGATAAAATCTGTGGATTCCTCCGAGAGGAAATTTCCATTCTTCACGGAGGCGATGGTGGTATTATTCAGCCCCTTTCCCCAGAGCTGGCCGGAGCCGATGGCCATGACGGAATTATCCTGCTGCAGATTATTGTCCTGGTACTTGGCAGGATTGATAAAGCTCAATATCCGCTGAGCCTGATATCCCCGGAGGAAGGGCACCATCTCATATTGCAGAAGATAGATAAACAGGCCGGCTAAGGGGGTGATCACGGCGGCAATGCCTAAAATCCATTTGTAGCTTAAGCCAGCGGCAAAAATCATGGCCGCAAACAACATAATTAAGATCAGGCTGGTAGACAGGTTAGGCTCAGCTAAAATCAGGAAAACCGGCACTGCGAAAAGTACTGCCGCCCCTGCCAGAACAGGCATCTGATTTATCCTCTCCTGATATTTGTCAAAATACCAGGCAAAAAAGATAATGAGCCCGATCTTGGTAAACTCAGAGGGCTGAAGCTGGCCGATTACCGGCAGCACTACCCATCGGGTAGCGCCGCCACGCAAAACCCCGTTAATCAAAACCCATGCCAACAAGCCGACACATCCTAAGTAAATCATCGTGCCAAAGCGCAGGATCCGGTGATAATCAATGAGGGAAAGCAGCACTGCAGTACCGAGCCCCACACAGATTCCCATGATCTGACGGGTTGTCCTGGTATCCTCCCCGCTGGAAGCTGCGCTGCGGATCACCAAAACACCGATGATACTCAGCATCAACACGTAAAACACCAGCCGGAAATTAAAATTTCGTATCTTATACTCAAAAAGCATGGTTAACAGATCCCCTTAGTCGGTATATCTAAAATCGGAAATGCAGCATAAAGAGCAATCCCTGGACGGTGCACGATCCGAAGCTCGATTCCCTCCCGGTCAATCACCATATATTTTGATATGGCATGGAGCATATCGTCCCTCATCCGGTCAATCAAATCCGGTGAGCAGTCCACCTTATCTGTGACCAGCACCGTCTTCAGCCTCTTTTTTGCCAGACTGCCGGAATGGTTTCCCGATAATCTCATGAATACATTCCAAACCATCAGCTGCCCTCCTAAGCTCTTCTTAAAAGGCTGGAAAGCCGCATTAGAAACTTAGGCTGAGTATCCAGGTTTAAGAATGGAATTTCCTCTCCCATGATCCGGCGGCAGATATTCAGATAAGCCTGTCCGGCCATAGAGCCCATCCCCACCAGAGGCTCTCCCTGATTGGTGGAGATCACGATGGATTCGTCATCTGGTATTACCCCAGCCAGATTTACTGCAAGGATGTCCGTCACATCTTCCACGGACATCATGTCCCCCCTCTTTACCATGTCCATCCGGACACGGTTTATGATTAAATCAATTTCTCCCATCTCGGATGCCTCTAAAAGCCCGATGATGCGATCCGCGTCACGGATGGCGGACACCTCAGGGGTAGTTACCACCAATGCCCGCTCCGCGCCCGCGATGGCATTTTGAAAGCCTCTCTCGATGCCTGCGGGACAATCTAACAGTATGTAGTCAAACTCCTCCCGAAGGTCATCCACCAGCTTAGTCATCTGCTCCGGACTGACCGCAGTCTTGTCCCTCGTCTGGGCAGAGGGAAGTAAATACAGGTTCGGATATCTTTTGTCTCTTATGAGGGCCTGCTTCATACGGCAGTTACCTTCTACAACGTCCACCAGATTATAGACGATCCGGTTCTCCAGCCCCATCACCACATCCAGGTTGCGCAGCCCGATATCGGTATCAATCAGGACTGTCTTCTTCCCCAGTATGGCAAGACCGGTTCCTACGTTTGCAGAAGTCGTGGTCTTTCCGACCCCTCCTTTTCCAGAAGTAATAACAATAACTTCACTCATAACGGTTATCCTCCTGCATAAAAATAGCTATTATATTATACTATATAAATAAGAT
>CATJIO010000165.1 GCA_949740725.1 uncultured Lachnospiraceae bacterium
AAAAGAGAGCATTACGAGAAGCCAAGCGTAAGACGTAAGAAAAAGTCTGAAGCTGCTAGAAAGCGCAAGTATAACTAATGCTACTTAGAGCCCTGGTTCCATGATTGAACCGGGGCTTTTTTCATTTAATTAGGAAATTACACCCTATTAAAGCATAAACCAGAATAATCCTGTATATTTTCCCCCTGCCTCTCATAGGCTGTAATAATCAATACTGCCGGGGGAAGGATTTGAAAAAGGACAGGGGACAAAGGAAGGAGCAGATTGTTTCTGCCATGAAACTTCCCATGGATGTATTTCTGGGGGAACTGCTGGTATCCATGATCGGACGGCGGGCGGTTTATATTGAGAACTATCGTTCGATCCTATTATACACGGATTCCCGGTTGAAAATCCAGGGAAAGGACTGCAAGCTCTCCATTCAGGGAAAGGGGCTTTCTATCGAATACTACACGGGAGATAACATGAAGGTAACCGGGTTCATCGAATCTGTGGGGCTGGAAGCATAGAAAGGCGGTGGCGGGATGGAAGAGTTTTTTCATCATCTACAGGGATTTATGGTGATAAGGCTGACCGGATATTCCCCGGAACGTTTTTTGAACCTGTGCAACGCCAGAGGGATTCCTGTCTGGGATCTGGAGTATCGGGACAATGGTTACGAATTCTGTATGACCAGAAAAGGATTCTTCCAGGTGCGCCCTCTGGTAAAAAAGTCCCAGGTCCGGCTTCGCATCCAAAAGCGGGTGGGGCTTCCTTTTTTTTTACGAAGACATCAAAACCGGGTAGGTTTTTTGGCCGGGATGTGTTTATTTTTTGGGATACTCTATGCCATGTCTTTATTCCTGTGGGATATCCAGGTAGAGGGAAACTGCCGGTATACCGATGAAATGATCACCAATTACCTGAAGTCAGAGGATATCACTTGGGGGATGAAAAAGTCACGGATTGACTGTGATGAGCTGGAGGCATCTCTACGGGATCATTTTCCGGAGATTACCTGGGCGGCGGCCCGAGTGTCAGGGACCCGGCTGCTGATCGCGGTGCGGGAAAATGAGGTGCTCTCCAAAATCCCGGAGAAGGAAGAAACACCCTGCGACCTGGTGGCCGCCAAGGCCGGAGTTATCTCCCAGATCGTAGTGCGCCGGGGAAAGGCTCAGGTAAAGGCCGGGGACCGGGTGGAGGCAGGGCAGGTGCTGATCAGCGGAGCCATTCCCATCTATGACGACGGGGAACAGCTGGTAACCGTACATGATGTCCGGGCAGAGGGGGACGTGATTGCCGATACAGAGTATACCTTTTCAGAAACCTTCTCCCGGATTGGTAAGCGGGAGGCGGACACTGGGCAGAAAAAAGAGGGATTTTTCCTGAAAGCCGGGAAATGGACAGCCATGTTCCTTTTGCCCTCAGGGGAAGAGGAGACCTGGGTTTACGTGACAGAGGAGAAGCAGGCGAAGCTGTTTTCCAATTTCTATCTCCCCATTTACTGGGGGCGGATCCGGGGGCGACAGGTGGTAAGGTATGAGAGCTTTTACACAAAAGAGGAGATTCTCCAGGTAGCAGAAGGCATTTATCAGAATTTTGTGAAAAATTTAAGTGAAAAGGGGGTACAAATTATTGAAAATAATGTTAAAATACTAGAAGATGAAACTGTGTGCCGAATGGAGGGAAAGATTTATGCCAGAGAACCTATCGCGGTTGCGGCGCCCAGAGGCGGGCCATTGCCGGATCTGGAATAGGCCCGGCTTCAGCAGATTATGGATGGAGAAGGGATAAAGCAGAAACAGATGAGCATAGTAGAGAACATAATTGATATTCCGGCAGAACACGAGAAAAATGTGTTTGGCCAATTTGATACGTATCTGAAGAAGATTGAAAAGACGCTTCATGTAACGATGGTAAACCGGGACGGCGCGTTAAAGATTATCGGCCCGGAGCTAATGGTGCGCAGAGCCAAAAGCGTGTTCAGCAATCTGGTAGAGCTTTCCAAGCGTGGGAATGCCATCACCGAGCAAAATGTAGATTATGCCCTCTCCCTGGCTTTCACGGAGAAGGATGACCAGATTCTGGAGATTGACAAGGACATTATCTGCCGTACCGTCACCGGGAAGCCAGTAAAGCCGAAGACCTTAGGCCAGAAGCAGTACGTAGACGCCATAAGAGAAAAGATGATCGTCTTCGGTATCGGCCCGGCAGGCACAGGGAAGACTTACCTGGCTATGGCTATGGCCATCCAGGCTTTTAAGAATAACGAGGTGGGCCGGATTATCCTGACCCGTCCCGCCATCGAAGCGGGAGAGAAGCTGGGGTTTTTGCCAGGCGACCTCCAGAGCAAGATAGACCCTTATCTGCGCCCGCTTTACGATGCTCTGTACCAGATTATGGGAGCGGAGAGTTATCTCCATAACTCAGAGAAAGGGTTGATCGAGGTGGCCCCTCTGGCTTATATGCGGGGCCGTACCCTGGATAATGCCTATATCATCCTGGATGAAGCCCAGAATACCACCCCAGCCCAGATGAAAATGTTTTTGACCCGCATTGGTTTCGGCTCCAAGGTGATCGTCACCGGCGATCAGACCCAGAAAGATCTTCCCTTTGGAGCGGTAAGCGGCCTGGACACGGCTTTAACTGTCCTTAAGCGGATTGATGACATTGGATTCTGCTATCTGACCAGCAGTGATGTGGTGCGTCATCCCCTGGTGCAAAAAATTGTCCAAGCCTATGATGATTATGAAGGGAAAAGCCGGGAGCGGAAGACAAGACCCCAGGAGAATGAGCGAAAATTCCGAAAGAGGCGGTAAAGCGCGGGAGAGGAAGGATACAGAGGATGACCATCAATATTGATTACG
The DNA here is from genome assembly GCA_949740725.1 of uncultured Lachnospiraceae bacterium. GTDB lineage: Bacteria > Bacillota > Clostridia > Lachnospirales > Lachnospiraceae > Caccovicinus. Next base: position 2,847 of record CATJIO010000165.1, read on the forward strand.
ACGCAGCCAGGAAGCTGGATCTGCCCTATGAGGAGATTGTCCGCCAAGTTGTGACGGATGCCCTGGAGTATGAGGAATGCCCCTATGAGGCGGAGATAAACGTGGTTTTGACCGATGATGAGGAGATACATCGGCTGAATCTGGAGTACCGCCAGATTGACCGCCCCACAGACGTCCTCTCTTTCCCTATGGTGGAGTATGAACGCCCTTCAGACTTTTCCAGGGTGGAGGAGGAGTATGCGGACTGCTTTAACCCGGAAACCGGGGAGCTGATGCTGGGAGACATTATCCTTTCGGTGGATAAGGTGGTGGAACAGGCGGAGAGCTATGGGCACTCCTGCGCCAGAGAGCTGGCCTTTCTCGTGGCCCACAGTATGCTGCACCTGTGCGGGTATGATCATATGGAGGATCAGGAGCGGGAGGAGATGGAGGAGCGTCAGAGAAGGATTTTAGAAATCGGGGGATACAAGCGATGAAAAGACATATGATGTGGGCGGGGATTTTCTGTCTTGCCATGGGTCTGTCTGGGTGTTCAAAGAAGTATCAGGAGGCCGCTGCGACCCAGGTAAGCATTCACGTAGAGCCAAGTACGGAGATTACCATTATCCAGGAGACCACAGAGGCAGAGCCGGAGCCAGAGCCGGAGGAGATGGGGGTGGAGCTTCTGGACTTATCAGACCGAAGCGGGATAGACGGGAAGGTACGCAGCTACCTCACCGGGGAATGGGTGGATGAGGCGGCGGGAAACCGGCGTCCGGTGGCGACGATGATGAGTAATGACAAGGCGGCCCTTCCCCAGTACGGCATTAACCGGGCTGGGGTTATCTACGAGGCAAATGTGGAGGGGACCATGAACCGCTACATGTCCATTATCGAGGAGTACGACGATCTGGAGCGGATTGGTTCTACCAGGAGCTGCCGTACTTATTACACCTACTTTGCTAAAGAATTTGACGCCATTTATTCCCATTACGGCCAGAGTACTTTTGCTGTTCCTTACCTGAAAAACGTGGACAATATTAATGGGATCGAAGGGGTGGGAGGCAGCGCCTTTTACCGCTCCAGCGACAGGAAGGCCCCACACAATGCCTACACCAGCGGCGATCGGCTGAAGGCGGCCATTGAGAAATTAGGGTATTCCAATGAATATGACCCAGATTACCAGGGACATTACCAGTTTGCCGCCAAGGATTACCAGCTGGACCAGCTGTATCCGGATGAGGCCTTCGCCGCGGTGAAGGCGGTTCCGGGCTATGTGATGAACGAGGCTAATTTCGTCTATTCCCAGGAGGACGGATTATATCACCGGTATCAGTACCGGGATGTGCACAACGGTAATGAGGGGCCAATCACGGTGAAAAATGTCCTGTTCCAGTACTGTGTCACCGGCCGTTACGCCACCACTGAATATTTAAACATTTATATCCATTCCTCCAATGAAATCGGGTATTTTTTTACTAACGGAAAGGGGATTCCCATCACCTGGGATAAGGATGGGGAATTTGGCGTTACCCATTACTACGGACCGGACGGAAAGGAAATTATCCTGAACCAGGGAAAGACATGGGTCTGCATCATCAATGTGTCAGACAAGGATAAGATCGAGATTTATGGAGAATAACAGCAGAAATCAGGACAACAGAACGAAAGCCCAAAGAGCCTCGCTCTCTTCCGTCCCAAGGACAGCAACCTCCAGAGGGGCGGCGCAAAATGACATTTCGGCCAAACCTGTGGGGAAACGGAAGAGGAAGTCCAAAGCCGGCAATTTCGTCATCCAGGGAAGTATACTGGCGGCAGCTGGCATTGTGGTGCGCCTTATCGGGCTGGTGTACCGGATCCCGCTCATTGGAATCATCGGGGACGAGGGGAATGGATACTATACCTCTGCCTTCAGTATTTATTCCATCCTGTTAATCGTCTCCTCCTACAGCCTTCCCACAGCAGTGTCAAAGCTGGTTTCCGGGAAGGTGGCCAGAGGGCAGTACCGTAATTCCCTTAGGATTTACCGCGCTGCCCTGGTTTATGCTGCCTTTGTTGGGGGGATCGCCGCTGGGGCCATGTGGTTCGGGGCGGATTTTTTCGCTGGGGCCATGAAGATGCCCTATTCCAGCTATGCTTTAAAGACCCTGGCGCCCACTGTCTGGATCATGGCCTTTTTAGGTGTGCTTAGAGGATACTTCCAGGGTATGGGAACCATGATTCCCACGGCGATTTCCCAAATTTTAGAACAGATTGTGAATGCGGCGGTGAGCATCGGCGCTGCCTGGTTTTTATATCAGGAAGGAGTCAAGGTTAACCTGGTCCGGGAAGGGACGGAATACGCCTACGCTTTTGGCGCAGCCGGGGGAACCATCGGAACCGGGGCCGGGGCATTGGTTGCCTTTTTCTTCTGCGCATTCCTGATGACCACCTACAAAAAGACGGTAAAGCGCCAATGCCGCCGGGACCGGACTAGGACAACCGACAGCTATAGCCGGATCACAGGAAGCCTGACCTTGACTATCCTGCCCATTGTCTTAAGCAGCACAGTCTATAATATCAGCACAGTATTGGATAACTTTTTCTTCGGCCAGGGCATGGCTTATTTGGGCCAGGAGGGGCTCATCGCCGCCCAGTGGGGGATTTTTGGGAAATACCACACCTTGTTCATGATCCCGGTGGCCATTGCCAATTCCCTGTCTTCCTCCCTGATTCCCACCCTGTCCATGGCTGTGGCCAATAAATCCAGGGGACAGGTATTGGATAAGGTGAGCACTGCCATCCGCTTTTCCATGTTGATCGCCATTCCCGCCACGGTAGGGCTTACCGTGCTGGCCGGGCCGGTGAATAACCTGCTCTTTCCCAGCCGGAGTGGGGAGCTTTTGATTCACATCACTATGGCAGGGGCCTCTGCTGTGGCTTTTTACTCCCTGTCAACGGTGACCAATGCCATCCTTCAGGGGATCAACCACATGAACACGCCATTAAGAAACGCGGCCATATCCCTGGCGCTGCACATTCTCTGTTTGCTGGCCATGCTTTACTGGCTGAAATGGGGAATCTACGCGGTGATCTTTTCCAATATTCTTTTTGCGCTGTTTATGTGCATTCTCAATGGACGGGCTATCCGGAAATATCTGGACTACCGCCAGGAGGTGAAGAAGACCTTCCTCCTTCCCCTGTTCTGCTCCCTGATCATGGGCGTGATCGCTTATGGCGTTTCCCTGGGGATTTCTAAGGTGCTCCCCGAGGGCCGGATGTGGCTGGGATTGCAGGTGTCCATAGCGGTGTTTGTGTCAGTGGCGGTATACGGGGTGGCGCTGATTAAGCTGGGGGCGATTGATGAAATAGAATTGTACGATATGCCTGCAGGGCGAAGGCTGGTGCGGATCGCAAAAAAATTCCGGCTTTTGTAATATTGCTGGATAAAATGGGAAGAATAAGCAGATAGAATACGCTGTATTTGGAGATTAGGAGGAAATCCATGAAAAAGTATAATATCTGCTTTCTTTTATTGCTGGGTGTGGTGCTGGCGGGACTGCTCACCGGGTTTTTCCTGAATAGAGATTTTGGAGAGGCAAAGTCCCCGACGGCCTCCCAGAGCCAGGAGGAGACATTGCCGGAGATGGAGCCGGAGACTGAGACCATAGCAGAGGATCGGGTAGTGATGAACCAGAAAAAGGTCAAACCAGTACAGAAGGAGGAGAAGCAGTACCTTCTGGTGTCAGAGGATGGCTTTCTCCTGGTATTTGGCAGTCACGGAAAGGAGATCTGCCTTTACACCCATATCCCTATCTCTGACTTTCCGGAGTCTGAGCAGGATAAGCTGAGGCAGGGGATATGGTTTTCTGTTATGGAGGAGATCTACAGCTATCTGGAGTCCTACACCAGCTGAGCACAGGAATCCTTTCCCTTGGAAGCAAAAAGGGGAAAAACGGTATGTTTCCTACTGAGGAGAAGATTAGACAAAGGAGAGATTGGCAATGTTTGGCTTATTCGAGAAGAAAAAGAGCCCTGAGGACAGGGTAGAGGAATACTTGAAGAAAAAGGATTGGGATGGACTAGCCAGGGCATATTATGATCTGGGAGTGGCTGCCATGGATCAGGGCAAGTTAAATCAGGCGGTTCTGTGGCTTAGCAGGGCGGATACGATTTACAGCGCAAGCGATTCCGTATATGAGCACATGAGTAAAAGGAGGCTTTTCCATAAGGAAATAGTCAGCGACTGCTCAGAACGAATCGGCGCTCTGGAGAAGGAGTCCCTGCTTTATCATGATTTCCCCGCTGCAGTAGAGGAGAAGGCAGAGGAGCTTTCGGATCTCCAGATCCGGGTGTGGGGCCTTTTGTCTATGGCCAGGCTGGTGAATCTGGGCGAACGGCTGGGCAAACTTCCAGGATGCCAGGTGCTGGGAGAGCTGGGCTGGGCCCTGGATGTAATGCTTAAGTCTTTCCAGGAGGGGATTACCCAGGAGGAGTACAGCCGTCTGCTGGATATCTGCAACGCCCTCTATGAGCTTGGGGATTCGGAGGCCTTTTATGCTGGAGGAGAGATTCAGGTTCCAGGGGGAGCTCCTTTCCAGATATTTGATTTCAATGGGATGATGGGAGTCCATCTGGAGCTGAATGGCTATCTTGACAGCCACCTGCGCCTTCTTGGCGCTTTGAGCCAGGGACAGGAGCCGCCGGAAGCGGAAAGCAGCATAGTGGGCTGTACCTTGCTGCCAGACTACTATGTCCGCACTGGGGAGGATGAGCTGGAATATGTCCCCCAGATCAAGGCAGAGCAGGGGCGTATCTGGAGTGATTTTGCGTTTGTATGCTCCGGCTTTACCTGGAATCAGGTGGCCCAGCGTGTGAACCAATATAAGACGCTGGATATTCTCCGGGGACAGAGCGAGACAGAGGACGCGCCAGAGACAGGAAAGGGCGCTGCTTTATAAGCAGCGTCCTTTCCGTTGCAGTCATTTTACCCTCTCGGATAAGAAATAGTTGCAAGATCAGGGAAAACCAGCTAGAATAGTACAAGATTGTACGGAGCTCCAAGGGTTACGGGAGAGCGCCTGACAGCAGAAGGGAGGACATGCCATGAAGAAGAAGGTGTTGGTCATCGGCGGCGGCGCTTCCGGCCTGGCCGCCGCCATCTGGACGGCCAGATCCGGGGCCAGTGTTACCATCATTGAGCACACCAGCCGGGTGGGAAAGAAGCTTCTGTCTACGGGAAATGGACGCTGCAACCTGACCAATTCGAAGATGGATGGGAGCTGCTTTTTCTGCTCTGAGCCAGACTTTCCGATGAAGGTAATCAGCCAGTTTGGCTGGAAGGACACGCTTCGATGGTTTTCCTCTATGGGTATCCTCTGCCGTAGCCGGATGGAAACCTACTATTATCCTATGTCTGACCAGGCATCCTCGGTGTTGCAGGCGCTTTGTCTGGAATGTGAACGGCTGGGAGTGGAGATTCTCACCGACTGTGTTCCCAGAAAAATCCAACCTGGGAAGAAAAAAGGCCAGCCCTTTTTTACTGTTCTGACGGATCAAGGGAACATATGCGGGGAAGGACTGATACTGGCCTGCGGCTCCAAGGCAGCGCCAAATACTGGCTCCGATGGCAGCGGGTATGCCCTGGCAGAGGCGCTGGGACACAGGATCATCAAGCCCCTCCCGGCTCTGGTGCAGCTGCGGTGCCAGGGGAATCACTATAAAAGCCTGGCGGGAATCCGTACCGAGGCGGCGCTTTCCCTGTATATCGCCGGGGAACGGATCCGGCAGGAGGCTGGTGAACTCCAGCTTACCGATTATGGGATTTCCGGAATCCCTGTTTTCCAGCTGAGCCGCTTTGCGGCCAGGGCGCTGAATGAGAGAAAGAAGGTCCAGGTGCGGATCGATTTCCTGCCCTTTATGGACAGGGAGGAAAGCAGAGTATTTTTGAAGCAGAGGATGGAGGAATTTTCCTACCGAAGGGCAGGGGATCTTTTCTTGGGGGTGCTTCACCAGAAATTAGTCCTGGCGCTTTCCAAAGCAGCGGGAATCCCCCCGGAGACCCCGGTCAGCGGGATATCTGCAGGACAGCGGGAACGCCTTTTCCGAAACCTTAAGGAATATGAGGCCCTGGTCAGTTCAGCCAATCCCTTCCCCAATGCTCAGGTGGCAAGCGGCGGCGTGGATGTGTCGGAGGTGAATCCCCAGACCATGGAGTCCAGATTAGTCCCGGGCCTGTTTTTCGCCGGGGAGATCCTGGATGTGGACGGGAGCTGCGGAGGCTATAACCTGCAGTGGGCCTGGGCATCCGGAAAGATGGCGGGAAGCCAGGCCGCCCAGAAGGGGCGTCGATAGGCGCTGTTCCCAATCATACATGGCTGCAGCAGGAGAGAAGATATGATCAGAATAACACAGGTAACCTTGCCAATTACCCATACAGAAGAGGACTTACGGATACGGGCGGCCAAGCTGCTTCGGATCCATGACAGCCAGATAAGGGATATACACATTGTAAAGCAGTCTATAGACGCCAGGAAGAACCGTCCCATCGCCTATAGCTATGTGCTGGATGTGGAGACCGGACAGGAGCAGATGGTGCTTAAGCGGGCGAAAAATCCCAATGCGTCCATTTGCCATGAGAAGCCTTATGAATTCCCTGCTTTTGGGGAGAAAAGGATGGGGCATCCGCCTGTGGTGGTGGGATCCGGGCCAGCGGGGCTTTTCTGTGCCCTGATGTTGGCAAGAGGCGGCTATGCTCCCCTGGTTCTGGAACGGGGCGGACCGATGGCGGAGCGGATGGAAAAGGTAGAGAAATTCTGGCAGACCGGAGAGCTGGATGAGGAGTGCAACGTCCAGTTTGGAGAAGGGGGAGCCGGCACATTCTCTGATGGAAAGCTGAATACCCTGGTAAAGGATCGTTTTGGGCGGAACCGAAAGGTATTAGAAATTTTTCACGAGTTTGGAGCAGATCACTCCATCACCTATGTGAATAAGCCACATATCGGCACGGATCGGCTCTCGGAGATTGTGACAGCCATGAGCCAGGAGATCTGCCGCCTGGGAGGGGAGATTCGGTTTCACAGCAAAGTGACGGATCTTCAGATTCATGAGGGGAGGATCACCGGCCTGACGGTGAATGGAGAGATAAACATTCCGGCGGAGACGGTAGTCCTGGCGGTTGGGCACAGCGCCAGGGATACCTTCCAGATGCTTTTGCGGCGGGAGGTTCCTATGGAGGCCAAGTCATTTGCCGTGGGCCTGCGGATCCAACATCCCCAGTCCATGATCGACAAGTCTCAGTATGGGGAGGAGGCCGCCAGGATTTTAGGGGCGGCTAGCTATACCCTGGCGCGCCAGTGCAGCAATGGGAGAGGGGTTTACTCCTTCTGCATGTGTCCAGGGGGATATGTGGTGAATGCTTCTTCTGAGAAGGGCTGTCTGGCGGTTAATGGGATGAGTTATCATGCCAGAGAGGGAGAGAATGGCAACAGTGCCCTGATTGTTACCGTAGGGCCAGAGGATTTTGGCGGAGAAGGGCCATTAGCCGGAGTACAGTTTCAAAGGCAGTTGGAGCAGTCTGCCTATCAGGCGGGAAGGGGAAAGATCCCGGTGCAACGCTATGAAGATTTTCAGGAAAACCGTGCATCCCACCGTTTTGGCACGGTACTTCCCAAGTTTAAGGGGGAGACAGCCTTTGCTAACCTGCGGGAAATCCTCCCCGAGGAGGTGGCACAGTCGCTTCTGGAAGGCATCCAGGCCTTCGGGCGAAGGATATCTGGCTTTGACAGCCCAGACGGGCTCCTGGCGGGAATCGAGAGCCGCACCTCCTCCCCTGTACGGATCCCCAGGGATACCCAGGGGGAAAGCGAGATCCGAGGCCTTTACCCCTGCGGGGAGGGAGCCGGGTATGCTGGCGGCATCCCCTCCGCCGCCATGGATGGGATCCGTACCGCTGAAGCCATTGCAAAGCGTTACCGGCCAATGGCAAAAAATAGCCTCTGCCAAAACGATCAAACAAAAAGGAAGTCTTACAATGAACGAGAAACAGGAAGAATTAAATGAACGAATGCGCCTAAGGCAGAAGAAGAGGATTGTCATTAAAATCGGTTCTTCTTCCTTAACCCATAAGGAAACCCACGACCTGAACCTGGCTAAAATGGAAAAGCTGGTGCGGGCCATCTGTGACATCAAGGGAAAAGGAAAGGAGGTGGTGCTGGTCTCCTCCGGCGCCATCGCCGCCGGCCGTCAGGCCCTGGGCCACAAGGACCGTCCCGGTTCCCTGGCGGAAAAGCAGGCCTTTGCGGCTGTGGGCCAGGCCAGGCTGATGATGGTGTACCAGAAGCTGTTCGCTGAATATAATCAGACCGCGGCCCAGGTCCTTTTGACAAAGCACACCATGATTCAGGACAGCTCCCGCTATAATGCCCAGAATACCTTTGAAGAGCTGCTGAAACTGGGGACAATTCCTATTGTTAATGAAAACGACACGGTGTCTACCGCGGAGATTCCTTATGTGGATACCTTCGGGGACAATGACCGCTTATCTGCGGTGGTGTCTGCCCTTATCGGAGCAGATCTGCTGATTCTGCTGTCGGATATCGAGGGGCTTTACTCCGATGATCCCAGGGCTAATCCTGATGCTCAATTCATTCCAGTGGTACGGGAGATTAATTCTGCGCTGCTGTCCATGGGAAAGTCTACCTCTGGCAGCAGCGTGGGAACCGGAGGCATGCTGGCCAAGCTGGAGGCCGCCAGGATTGCCACGGACAGCGGCACAGACATGGTGATTTCCAATGGGGAGGATGTGGAGGTGCTTCAGGAGATCATGGAGGGCCAGGAGAAGGGGACGCTGTTTTTGGCCCACAAAAACTTAAGTTTTGACCTGATGAGCTATTTAAGCTACGAATATTAACTGCCCTTGAGGACAGTGCAGCCAGACTGAGAAGGGAATGAGCGAGATGGAGCAGGAAAGAATTGAACGAATTAATACATTATACCATAAATCCCAGTCCGTGGGTTTGACCGAGGAGGAGAAGGCAGAGCAGCAGCGGCTGCGGCAGGAATATGTGGCCTCTATCCGGGAAAGCCTTCGGGGAAATCTGAACCAGATTTCCATCCAGGAGAAGGATGGAACCATTACCAATCTAGGGGAAAAGTATGGAAAGAGAGAGTAAAGAGGATCTTCGGAAAGAGATTGCCTGCCTCAGAGAGAGAGTCTCCCCGGAGGAAAAGGCGGACTGGGCTCAGAAGCTGTGCCGGGAGTTTTTCCGACAGTTGGATCAGAATAATTCCATTTTCTGGAAAAAGATGTTTTACCTCTATCTGGATATCCGGAGGGAGGCTGGCACCCGCCTTATTCTCCAGGAGCTTTGGCGGAGGGGAATTGGAACCGCCGTCCCAAAGGTTTGCGGGCGTGAGCTGGAATTCTACCAGATCCGTGGCGAGGGAGATTCTTCCGTGGAGGCGCTGAAGCCTGGATATATGGGGATTTTGGAGCCGGTAAAAGTGGTTTGCTCACAGGTAAGGCAGGAGGAGGCTCTGGTGGTGGTCCCCGGTCTGGCCTTTGATCGAAAAGGATATCGCTTAGGTTATGGGGGCGGGTTTTACGACCGCTTTTTCGCCAGAGAACCTAAGCATCCAAAATGGGCTCTGGCCTATGGATTTCAGATTCGAAATTCGTTGCCTAGAGAGAAATGGGATCAGCGGATGGATAAGATCATCACCCCGACGGAGACCATTGAATCTAAGGGGAAATAAGGAATAGGAGGCAGCATATGACATTACAGGAAATCGGCCGACAGGCGAAAGAGGCATCCCGAACCTTGGGTAGGCTGGGAGTGATGGAGAAGAATCAGGGGCTTTTTGCGGCGGCTCTCAGCCTGATGGAAGGCCAGGCAGAGATTCTCTCTGCCAATGAAGAGGACATGGAGCGGGCCAGAAAGGCAGGGATGAGCCAGGGCCTGCTGGATCGGCTTAAGCTGACGCCGGAGCGAATTGCCGGGATGGCGGAGGGGCTGCGCCATCTGGCTGCCTTAGAGGATCCGGTGGGAGAGGTGCTCTCCATGAAACAGAGGCCCAATGGACTGGTGATCGGCCAGAAGCGGGTGCCCTTAGGGGTGATCGGCATTATCTATGAAGCCAGGCCAAATGTAACGGCAGATGCCTTCGGCCTCTGCTTTAAGACGGGAAACGCAGTGATCCTGAAAGGCGGAAGGGATGCTATCTGCTCCAACCAGGCCATTGTAAGTTGTCTAACGTCAGGATTAAAGAAAGCTGGGCTCGATGAGAATGCTGTACAGCTGATTAAAGACACTGATCGGGCGGTGACCCAGGCTTTTATGAAAATGAATCAATATGTGGACGTGCTGATTCCCAGAGGCGGGGCGGGGCTGATCCGGGCGGTGGTGGAGAACAGCACTATCCCGGTAATTGAGACCGGCACGGGGAACTGCCATATCTTTGTGGACGATTCAGCAGATTTTACTATGGCTTTGGATATCATTGATAATGCCAAGACCCAGAGAATTGGGGTATGCAATGCCTGTGAGTCTCTTGTCCTTCATCAGAGGATTGCCCAGGCCTTTCTACCGCTCCTGAAGGAGCGGCTGGACAAAAAGCAGGTGGAAATCCGAGGAGATGAGACAGCCTGCCGGATCCTTCCGGAGCTCACCCCGGCAGCGGAGGTGGATTGGGGAATGGAATATCTGGATTATATCCTTTCCGTCAAGATCGTAAATTCCCTGGATGAGGCTATTGAGCACATTAATCACTACAGCACCGGCCATTCAGAGGCGATCATTACCAGAGACTATGAACCCTCCTGCCGGTTTTTAAATGAGATTGACTCGGCAGCTGTCTATGTAAATGCCTCCACCCGTTTCACTGACGGCAATGAGTTCGGATTTGGGGCGGAGATCGGCATCAGCACCCAGAAGCTTCACGCCAGAGGCCCCATGGGGTTAAAGGAGCTGACCTCCACAAAGTATATTATTTACGGAAACGGACAGGTGCGCCCATAGGCAAAAATGCATTGGCCCATAAAGTCATATTTCACAAAATAAAATCACATAAAAATTGAGAAAAGGCTGATTCTTACGGCATATTATACAGTAAGGGCAGCTTTTTTTTGTTCAAATTTTGCTTTTCCTGTTTACAAACTGTTAAGAAATGGTGTAAAATGGTAGAAAAGCATCGAATAATAAAAACCGGCTTTGCAGCATAGAATGGAGGCACAAAGTTTTGAGAAAAAGCGGGAAACTATTCATGATACTTTTAAGCACCCTTGTGATCAGCGGCTGCCAGTCATCGAAAAAAAAAGAAGCAGTGGAATTAGTGGATCTGGATGCGAAGATGGAATGGCGGATTCCGGATCCGGCGGCAGGAGAGAAGCCGCGGATCCTGTTTGTGGGAAACAGCCATATTTTCTACAATAACCTTTCCGGGATGTTTGTCCAGTTGGCCAAATCCCTTGGGAAGGGAGACAATGTCTATGAGTTGACCAAGGGATATTACACGCTAAAAAAGTTTGCCAATCCAGAGGATTCGGTGGGAGCAAAGCTGAATCAAGTGCTGACTAGCAAGAAGTGGGATTTTGTGATTCTACAGGAAAATACCAGCGTTGCTCTGGCAGATAATGTAGAGGAGGAGATGTTTTCTTACGCCCGTACACTAGATGAGGAAATCAAAGCTTCTGGAGGGCAGACAGCCTTCCTTCTCACCTGGGCGCCGAAGACCGGGGCGAAAAGGGGGCTAAAGCAGTACAGCTGCAAAGAACTGCAGTCAGAACTGACCAGCAATTACCTTGCCATTGCCGATGAATTAGACGCCCTTGTGATCCCTGCCGGAGTTGGCTTTATCCGGAGCCTGGAGGAATATCCAGAGATTGAATTATGGGACGAGGACGGGCAGCATCCGTCGCCTGCTGGCACCTATTTGGCGGCCTGTACCGCCTATGCGCTAATCTTCCAGGAATCCCCAGAAAACTCCTCCTTTACCGGGAATCTGGAGGAGGAGGAAGCAAAGAAATTACAAAAAATAGCCGTTGAATTAGTGTTGAATTGAGTCTGACTTAGTCAGGCTCTTTTTGTATCTTGTCCCTTTGTCCGGATAAATTACGCAAAAAAAGAAAGAATATTTTGAAATAATTATAAAAATTCCACAACTGCCCGGGGATATTTCAAATTGACTCTGGTAAATCATGCCAGTAGAATGGGGGTACAAACGGATCAAAGATATCCTCCATGAGGCTAAGCTATTTCAGGCCAAGCAGGCGTTAAGAGACGGGGCAGATGAGCTGGATATAAAACAATACAGGTTATGGCTTGACCACCACCGATCAGGTTAAACTCATTACCAGCTGTTATGGGAAGCGATTAAGGGGCGGAGTAAGGACAAGAGAAGATGCCATTGCAATGCTTCATGCCGGCGCATCCCGTATCGCCACCAGCTCGCCCTTTAAGATCGTGGAGAGCTTTTCATAATATTTTTATGTAAACTATGTATAACTAAAGAGGATATAGCGATGGATAGAAGTGAATTCGCCCATTACATTGATCAAACCGTATTAAAGCCAGGGATGACCGATGAATTTATCACTGGATTTTGTGAATCTGCAAGGGAAAACCACTTTGCCAGCGTGTGCATTCTGCCAAATATGGTGGAGCTGACAGCCAAAGTACTAAAAGGATCTGATACAAAGGTTTGCACGGTGATTAGCTTTCCCCTGGGATTCGATATACCGGAAGTAAAGATTGTGGAGACCAGGGATGCCGCACCACAGAGGATACGCTGGCCATGATCAAGGCCGGCGCCACCAGAATCGGAGCCAGTGCAGGAGAGGAGATTATTAATGGCTTGTAAAACAGGAGGGCTGCATACAGAAGCTGGTAAATGTGAATGATATTGAATTAGATGTGCCCGCCTTAAACTGGCAGGAAGCAGTGAGAAGATCTGGGCGTATATTTAATAAATAATGGTTATGTAACAAAGAACGGGAACGGCTGGAAGCAAGGAACCGGGAGATTGACGATATGTTCCTGAACCTGTATACCGACAAGGCAAAGGGAATCCTGTCAGAGCAGCGGTTTATGAAGCTGACGGCGGCAATGGAGCGGGAACAGGAGGAAAACCAGAAGCAGTTAAAAGAATTGACCCTCTCCCTGCGCCGTTCCAATGAGCAGGAAAGTGATGTCCGTACCTTTATCCGGGAAATCCGGCAGTATGCCACGATACAGGAATTGGACGAGGGTATCTTAAACCGCCTTATC
>CATJIO010000166.1 GCA_949740725.1 uncultured Lachnospiraceae bacterium
CGACGCGCGGGATGGGTTAAAGCCGGTGCAGCGCCGTGTGCTTTACGATATGAGCGAGCTGCGAATCAATCATGATAAGCCCCACAGGAAATCCGCCCGTATTGTAGGCGATACCATGGGTAAATACCATCCCCACGGAGACAGCTCTATTTATGAGACCCTGGTAGTGCTGTCCCAGGATTTTAAGAAGGGGATGCCCTTGGTGGACGGCCATGGGAATTTTGGCTCCATCGAGGGGGATGGGGCGGCGGCCATGCGCTATACGGAGGCAAGGCTTCAGAAATTCGCAGAGGAGGTCTACTTAAAGGACCTAGACAAGACGGTGAACTTTGTCCCCAACTACGATGAAACGGAAAAGGAGCCAGAGGTACTGCCAGTTCGCGTCCCCAATCTGCTGGTGAATGGCTCTGAGGGTATTGCCGTGGGCATGAGCACCAGTATTCCTCCCCATAATCTGGGCGAGGTGATCGACGGGGCAGTGGCCTTTATCCGGAACCCGGAGATCACCACCCAGGAGCTTTTGGAGGTTATGCCTGGCCCGGACTTTCCCACGGGAGGAATCATTGCCAATCAGAGCAGCTTGCCGGAGATCTACGAGACCGGCGTAGGAAAGCTGAAGCTTCGGGGAAGCTTTGAGGTAGAGCTGGGGAAGCGGAGAGCGGACAAGGACAAGCTGGTGATCAAGGAGATTCCCTACACCATGATCGGGGCTGGGATTAATAAATTCCTGGTGGAAGTGGCGGATCTGGTGGAGAGCAAGAAGCTGCCGGACGTGGTGGACATCTCTAACCAGTCCAATAAAGAAGGAATCCGGATCGTGCTGGAGCTGCGCAAGGACGCGGATGTGGACAAGATCATCAATACTCTGTATAAAAAGACTAAGCTGGAGGATACCTTTGGGGTGAATATGCTGGCTATCGCCGGAGGCCGGCCGGAGACCTTAAGCCTTCGGAGGATTTTCCGACAGTTTTTGGATTTTCAGTATGAGAACAACCGGAAAAAGTACCAGGCTCTTCTGGAAAAGGAGCTGGAGAAGAAGGAGATCCAGGAGGGGCTCATTGCAGCCTGCGATGTGATTGATCTGATCATCGCTATCCTCCGGGGATCAAAGCAGCTAAAGGATGCCAGGGCTTGCCTGATGTACGGGGATATCACGAATATTCAGTTCCGGACACCTGGATTTGAAGAGGACGCAAAACAGCTTCATTTCACCCAGCGCCAGGCCACGGCCATCCTGGAGATGCGCCTCTACAAGCTGATCGGGCTGGAAATCCTGGCTCTGGAAAAGGAACACAGGGAGACCTTAAAAAAGATCAAGGAGTACGAAAAGATTTTAAAGAGTCAGAAAACCATGGACGAGGTGATTATCGCTGATTTGGAGAAGATCAAGGCTGAGTTTGCCCTGCCCCGCCGCACGCGTATTGAAGAGGGGAAGGAAGCGGTATTTGTGGAAGAGGAGCCGGCAGTCCAGGAGGCTGTCTTTGTGATGGATCGGTTCAGCTATGGAAAGCTTTTGGACAAGGCAACCTATGAGAGAAACCAGGAGGCGGTGGACAGTGAGTACCCCTACATCCTCCGATCCATGACCTCAGATAAGCTCTGTATCTTTACCAATATCGGGAACCTCCACCAGATCAAGCTCTCGGATATTCCTTTCGGGAAATTGCGGGAAAAGGGGACGCCTCTGGAAAACATCAGCCGCTTCGACGGGACGAAGGAGCAGATCGTGTATCTCACCAGCTGGGAGGAGATGCGGGACAAGACGCTGCTGTTCGCCACAAAGCAGGCGGCGGTGAAGAAGGTACAGGCCGCTGAATTTGAAACCAATAACCGGATCATCGTCGGAACCAAGCTCCAGGAAGGGGACGCCCTTCTGTCAGTAACCCCTCTGGGGGATCAGAAGGATGTGGCGCTCCAGACAGAGGGCGGGGTATTCTTACGCTTCCTGCTGGAAGAAATCCCCTTGTTAAAAAAAGCCTCCAAGGGCGTACGGGGAATCAAGCTGGCGGAAGGGGAGGAGCTGGAAGCCCTTTATCTGATCGGGGAGAATCCGGTGATCCGCTACAAGGAAAAAGAGGTTCATCTGAACCGGCTGAAGCTTTCGAAGCGAGACGGAAAGGGAAGCAAGGCCCGCGGATAGCGAAAGCCAATATAGCAGCTGCTTGCCCAAGAAGGAACAGCGTTTGTATCCCTATCTCACGCGATTTTTGTCGCAAATACCTATTGCATTTTCCATGCTTTTGGTATAGGATAAATTCCATGCCGCCCATAAGCCACGGCGGCCGGACGAGAGATGGATTATATTTCGATAGGAGAGTGGAAAGATGGAAAAGAAGCTAAGAGTCGGCGTGCTGGGCGCTACGGGTATGGTGGGACAGAGATTTCTCTCCCTGCTGGAGAATCATCCCTGGTATGAGGTTGTCACGGTTGCGGCAAGCCCCCGTTCCGCAGGGAAGACATATGAGGAGGCTGTGGGCGATCGCTGGAAGATGGCCACTCCTATGCCGGAATCGGTAAAGAAGCTGGCGGTCATGAATGTAAATGAGGTAGAAAAAGTCGCTGCTGGCGTGGATTTTGTGTTTAGCGCAGTGGATATGAGTAAGGAAGAGATCAAGGCTATCGAGGAGGCTTATGCAAAGACAGAGACCCCGGTAGTTTCCAATAACAGCGCCCACCGCTGGACTCCCGATGTGCCGATGGTGGTGCCGGAGCTGAATCCGGAGCACTTCCAGGTGATTGAATTCCAGAAAAAGCGGTTGGGAACAGGGAAAGGTTTTGTGGCAGTAAAGCCTAACTGCTCCATCCAGAGCTATGCCCCGGTGCTGACAGCCTGGAAGGAGTTTGAGCCCTATGAGGTGGCGGCAACTACCTATCAGGCGATTTCCGGGGCAGGGAAGACCTTTAAGGACTGGCCGGAGATGGAGGGGAATATCATTCCCTTTATCAGCGGCGAGGAGGAGAAGAGCGAGGAGGAGCCTTTAAGAATCTGGGGATCCATCAAGGATGGGGTGATTGTAAAGGCGGCCGAGCCAAGGATCACCTGTCAGTGCATTCGTGTTCCGGTATTAAATGGCCACACGGCGGCTGTGTTTGTGAATTTCCGCAAGGATCCCACGAAGGAAGAGCTGATCGAAAAATTGCGGAGCTTTTCCGGTCTGCCTCAGGATCTAAATCTTCCCAGTGCGCCGAAGCAGTTTATCCAGTACCTGGAGGAGGATAACCGTCCCCAGGTTTCTCTGGATGTGGATTATGAGAATGGGATGGGCATCTCCGTGGGACGTCTCCGCAGAGATACACTCTTTGACTGGAAGTTTGTAGGTCTTTCCCACAATACGGTGAGAGGCGCCGCCGGCGGAGCGCTGCTGTGCGCAGAGCTTCTCACTGCCCAGGGATACATTACCGCAAAATAGACAGCACAGCAAATGTAAGCCGTAGAAACCAGCATATTGCAAGGGCGCCGCAGGATCGCGGAGCCTTAACCGATGTCTAGGGCCAGACAGGGCATTTCTTTTGGGAAATACCTGCCTGGCCTTTTTTGGTAATATATCGTCTATTAGGGACAGGATATTCCCTTTAGATGGCACAGTGGATTAACCGTCATGGCTTTACTGGGATGTAAATAATAATTATTTTTAAAACGCGAGTAGACAAACGATAAAATGATACTATAATAAGAATTAGGAAAATTTCACTATTTCAGTAATCAGGAGGCAGGATGGATAATGGAAAGCATTGTATGGGATGAATCGTGGAATATTGGTGTGGAGATGGTAGATAAGGCACATGCCAAGCTTTTTAAGATCATGCAGAAGCTGCTGGAGCTTTCGAAAGATTCCAGTGTCAATCAGCATACATACAAGGAGGGAATCAAGTATCTGGAAACCTATTCCATGACACATTTTTCTGAGGAGGAGGCTTACATGCGCTCAATCCGGTATAAGGGATATGCAGAGCATAAGCGGCTTCATGACAACTTTCGAGATAAGACGTTGATTTCCCTGAGAAAGGATCTGGAGCTGTCTAACTATTCAATTATGGCAATACATCGGTTCCTAGGCATTATGAGTAATTGGCTGAAAGAGCACATTTTGCAGGCGGATCAGGCCATTGTGGGGAGAGGGGCGCGTAAAGGTTTTGATCTCTCGTCGCAGATTCCGGTAATTTCCAGGGTGGTGGACCGGACTATGCAGGAGATGTTTATGGTAGAGGCCAAGCTTGTCAATGAAGAGTATAAAGGACAGAATATTGGAAAAGGCTTTTACTGTCAGCGATGCTATGATACGGATAAGGGTACTCGGGTACAGTTTCTCGTGGGGATGGAGAACCCGTTAATGTTGCGGGGAATTAACCTGCTGAGCGGAGAAAAGGTGGAGGGTGAGGCGAAGGTGGGGCCTGAAGACGCGCTCCAGGTCTTTGATCTGCTGTTTCAGAAGGTAGGTCGGCTGTTTCGGGTTGAGACGGCCTGTGAGTTTGACAAGGAGAATCTGCTGACCAGAGATGGATTCCGGGCGAATTTTATGAAGGGCTATCCCTGCAGCTTGCTGTTTAACAGCAAGCTGGGATACCTTGTCTTTTGCTATCGTGGCTGGCGGGTGAAAAAGGGATCATGATCAACCCCACAGCAATATTTTCGTGTTGCCAGAAACTGTCTCTTGGGTTATAATCGGTGAAGAAGACTTAACAAAGGAACGAGAAAATACAAGGCGGCACAGAAAGCAGGAGGATTACAAATGGCAATCAAAGTAGAGCGATTCGGTCAGATGCCGGATGGAAGACAGGTGGATTTATATACCTTGACCAACGGAAATGGAATCAGCGCTTCATTTACCAATCTTGGGGGAAGTTGGGTTTCTATGATGGTTCC
The DNA here is from genome assembly GCA_949740725.1 of uncultured Lachnospiraceae bacterium. GTDB lineage: Bacteria > Bacillota > Clostridia > Lachnospirales > Lachnospiraceae > Caccovicinus. The sequence continues at coordinate 4,865 of CATJIO010000166.1, forward strand.
GGATAAAAATGATGAGCTGGCGGATGTTGTCCTGGGGTATGATACGGTAGAGGGATACTTGGCGAATACCCCTCACTTAGGCGAGATTATCGGGCGTAACGCCAATCGAATCGGCAACGCAGAGTTTACGTTAAATGGAGTGCGGTATGAACTGTATGCCAATAACGGGCCCAATAATCTTCACAGCGCGCCGGATTTTTACGGGACGCGTATCTGGGAGGTGGAGCTGGACGAGAGCATCATCGGAAGCCGGATTTCTTTTTCCCTTTCCAGCCCGGATGGAGATCAAGGATACCCTGGGAATGCGGAGATCACCGTTAGCTATACCCTGGCTGCTGATGATGCTGTAGCCATTGAATACCGCATGATTTCTGACAAGGACACGGTGGCCAATTTTACCAACCATAGCTATTTTAATCTGGCGGGCCACAAGAGCGGTCCAGTGCTGAACCATCAGGTTTGGCTTGACGCTGATGCTTATACCCCGGTAAATGATGTGCAGATACCGGACGGCACTATCCTTCCGGTGGCGGGGACGCCTATGGATTTTACCAGGATGAAGGTTATTGGCAGGGATATTGACCAGGATTATTCCCAGCTGCAGATGGCAAGGGGCTACGATCATAACTGGGTATTAAATCATAAAACGGGACTTCTGTCGTTATGTGCCAAGGCTTATGAGCCGGGATCCGGCCGAAGCATGGAGGTATATACCGATCTCCCGGGCATCCAGTTCTACACAGCCAACTTCCTGACTGAGGGGACCAGGGGGAAAGAGGGCGCGATTTATGGTCCGCGCCATGGATATTGCTTTGAGACTCAGTATTTTCCGGATGGGGTGAATCATCCGGAATTTCCGACGCCTTTCCTACCTGCAGGGGAGGAGTACCGGGCGACTACAATCTACCGATTTTTGCGGGAATCCATTTCATAAGGTGGATCAAGGAGCAGCTTTGGCCTTTCGGTTAGCGGCAGCACAGACCGAAGGGCCTTTATGTCTGGTGTTGCGACCGCTAGACGTTTGCCGCTTAGAGAAGGGCGCCTGCTGACGGGCACAAGAGGCTTAGAGAGGAACAGGATGTGAAATCATTATATATTGCAGAAAAGCCTAGCGTGGCTCAACAGTTTGCGGATGCGTTAAAGATCCGGGGAAGGCGTCAGGATGGCTTTATTGAGTCAGAGGAAGGGATTATCACCTGGTGTGTGGGGCATCTTATTACCATGAGCTATCCGGACGCCTATGATCCTACATTAAAGCGGTGGACAATGGAAACCCTTCCCTTTCTCCCCAAGGATTTCCGCTATCAGATTATCGACGGGGTGAAGAAGCAGTTCCAGATTGTCTCCGGCCTTCTGAACCGGGAGGATGTGGATGTGATCTATGTCTGCACGGACTCTGGGCGGGAGGGGGAGTATATTTACCGCCTGGTGGCCCAGATGGCAGGGGTAAAAGGAAAGACGCAGAAAAGAGTATGGATTGATTCCCAGACAGAGGAGGAGATTCTCAGAGGCATCCGGGAGGCCAAGGACTTATCTTCCTATGATAACTTAAGCGCATCTGCCTACCTACGGGCTAAGGAGGATTATCTGATGGGAATTAATTTTTCCCGGGTCCTCACCTTAAAGTATGGGCCAGTGCTTTCTAGCTATTTAAAGACGCGCTCTACTGTGGTTTCCGTAGGCAGGGTGATGACCTGTGTCCTGGGGATGGCGGTACGCCGGGAGAGGGAAATCCGAGATTTTGTAAAAACCCCCTTTTACCGGGCGATCGGTTCCTTTGTCCTGGGAGAATTTTCCTTCAATGGAGAGTGGAAGGCAGTAGAGGGTTCCCGGTATTTTCAGACGCCAGTTCTGTATAAGGACAATGGGTTTAAGGAAAAGAAGGATGGGGAGAATTTGATCAAAATCCTGGAGGAACATCCGCCCCTCACTGCCCGCCTGGTGAAAAAGGAGACCAAGAAGGAGACCAAGAATCCGCCTCTTTTGTATAATCTGGCAGAGCTCCAGAATGACAGCGCTAAGATGTTTAAGATTAGCCCAGATGAGACCCTGAAGGTGGTGCAGGAGCTCTATGAGAAAAAACTGGTGACTTATCCCAGAACCGATGCCAGGGTGCTTTCTTCGGCGGTAGCGAAGGAGATCGGGAGGAATCTGGGCGGGCTTAAGGGCTATGGCCCAATGGCCGCCTTTGCCCAGGAGGCTCTGTCTCTGGGGCTCTGGAAGGGGATTGGGAAGACTCGGTATGTGAATGACAAACAGATCACTGACCACTACGCCATCATTCCTACCGGCCAGGGCCTTGACGCACTGCGAAAAGTAACCTCTCTTCAGGAAAAGATTTACCAGGTGATCTGCCGGCGGTTTTTAAGTATTTTTTACCCGGCGGCAGTGTATCAGAAGTATTCTCTGGATTTAGAGCGGGAGAAGGAGCACTTCTTTGCCAATTTTAAAATTTTGCTGGAACCGGGATATTTAAAGGTGGCGGACATAAACTATGGTAAGAAGGAAGAAAAGCCAGGAAATCCCCCCCAGCCCTCGGGCAGTGAGGAAGGCGACGAGGGAGAGAACGGCAGGGAAAATAAAAAGGACTGGGATAATCCGGCCTTCCTGGCTCTGCTCAAGGGATTGAAAAAGGAGGATATCCTTCCGGTGAAGGAATTTTCCATCCGGGAGGGGGAGACCTCGCCCCCAAAGCGGTATTCCTCCGGCTCCATGATTCTGGCTATGGAAAATGCCGGCCAGCTTATCGAGGACGAGGAGCTGCGAGCCCAGATCAAGGGAAGCGGTATTGGCACCAGCGCCACCCGGGCGGAAATTTTGAAGAAATTAGTAAATATCCAATATTTGGAACTTAATAAAAAGACACAGGTGATGACGCCCACACTGCTGGGGGAGATGATCTTTGAGGTAGTTAATGCCTCCATCCGTCAACTGTTGAATCCAGAGCTGACGGCCAGCTGGGAGAAGGGGCTTAACTATGTGGCGGAGGGGACCATTACCTCAGAAGAGTATATGGAGAAGCTGAACCGCTTTGTGGCAGGGCGAACCATAGGAGTGAAGAATCTGAACAATGGCTATTCCCTCCGGCCATACTTTGACTCGGCAGCAGTTTACTATACCGGGGCTCCCAATAAGCATCTCTCCCAGGGCCCAAAATCCACAGGAAATCCCAGAGCAGCAGCGTTAAACGGGCAGACAGACTTGCTAAACAGCGACCAGGAAAAGGAGAAAAGATGATGATGAAGCAGGAAGAAATGAAGAATACGGAGCTATTTGACTTAACCCAGACTATTGCAGCCAGGCTATTTCAGATGTACGCTTACCCTTGGGAGGTTCTCCCCTACATCAAGAAATGCATTATTTCCATTGGGAAGCATTTGCCGGAAGAGGAGTATGAGAAGCTGGGAGAGAATATCTGGATTCACAAAAGCGCATCGATTGCCCGTACAGTGCTGATGACCGGCCCGGCGATTATCTGCGCGGGGGCGGATATCCGTCACAGCGCTTTTTTGCGGGGGAATACGATCATCGGTGAGGGCGCTGTGGTAGGTAATTCCTGCGAGCTGAAGAATTCTATTTTATTTAATGGGGTTCAGACGCCCCATTATAATTACGTGGGGGATTCCATTCTGGGCTATAAGTCCCATATGGGCGCTGGCGCGGTGACCTCTAATGTGAAGTCCGATAAGACGCTGGTGAAGATCCATGGGTTAGACGGGGATATTGAGACAGGCCTTAAGAAGGTGGGCGCGATTCTGGGAGACGGGGTCGAGGTAGGATGCGGTTCGGTATTAAATCCCGGCACGGTGATCGGAAAGCACAGCAATATTTATCCTTTATCCAGCGTACGAGGCTGCGTAGCTCCTTCCTCCATCTATAAGAAGCAGGGGGAAGTGGCGCAAAAGGAAGAACGAGAATAAAAAAAATACCTGCGACGGTGAGCGATTTTGTGGTACGCGGCCCGTCGCAGGCAGAGAATCCTGCGAGGCAGGATTCTTTTTATTTTGTCTCTGGTATAAATTTCACAATGGCGTAATCTCCGGAAGCGTGAGAAACAGGGATGGAGAAATAGATTTCTCCCTGCTTCTCATAGCAGAAGGAGGAGGGCCAGGTCTCAGAAGGGTCAAAGGGGAAATCGGCCTCCTTGAAAATCTGGGTGTAATATTCAATATCCATCTGTTTACGCTCCTCTAAGATGGCAGACAGCTGGCTCCCTGAGATGCCGTCAAACTGGACATCATCGCTGAGCACGTAGCCGGCCATGGTGTAGGGATCAGTAAAATCTTTCAGGCCCAGATCCTTGCAGGCGGCAAGATCCACTGTGTTAGTGTAAAAGACATTCACCGGATGGGCGGCGCCTGCCGCGGAGGCTGTGCCAGTATAGACGGCAGTAGCCCTTTTCTTGGTGATGGAAGGAACCTGGCATTTGATCTCAATGGAGGTAGCCCCATCCTCGGTGTCATATGCTTTCAGGATAGAGAGGGCATTGTCCTTCAGCAGCTGGTTGATCTGCGCCTCCTGGCTCCCCGCATTGGACAGAACCGGGTATTGGATAGTGATTCCATCCGACGTGTAGGTGGCAAGCTTATAAGCGATAGATTCTCCGGTGACCAGGGTTATGGCTGTCTCCTCTGTGGGTTCGGTCTGGGCCTCAGAGGTCTCTTCTGTAGGGGCCTGGGTAGTTTCAGCAGCAGTGGTATGGGTGGAGGTTAAGTCGATCTTATCCGGGGTTTCCATGCTGGAGCATGCCACAGCGACCACTGCCCCGATGATCACTACGCAGGACAGAGCAGCCCCGATGATAATATTGCGGTTTGTCATAGTGTTCTCCTCTTTTAGTAGTTTGAAAATGCAACGTTCTTGTGTATTGACAGGAACAAAAAATGATAACTTTATTTTAGCAGAAAATAATGGATAAGTTTTGAAGAAAAGCTTACAAAATTTTAAACTTCCTGAAGAAATTAGTTGACACTAACTTGGAAATGTGATAAGATACTTTTGCAATGAGGTTATATGAGACTAACTTATAGAAAGGAGCAACGATGATGCCGTTGTCGATGGCGAAGACTGGGGAGAGGAACCAGATTAAAAAAGTAGGAGGCTTGGGAGAAACCCGCAGATTTTTGACTAGTCTTGGCTTTGTGGCCGGCAGTGGGGTGACGGTGGTTTCTCAGATGGGCGGGAATCTGATTGTCCAGATCAAGGAATCCAGGGTGGCAATCAGCCGGGAGATGGCAAATAAAATTTACATATAAAGGAGAAGCTTTCATGAAGACATTAAAGGATGCAGGCTGCAAGACATGGGTGAAGGTGGTGAAGCTTCACGGAGAAGGCGCAGTGCGGCGCAGGATTATGGACATGGGCGTTACAAAGGGGACCGATGTGTATATCCGGAAGGTAGCTCCCCTGGGGGATCCGGTGGAAGTGACCGTGAGAGGTTACGAGCTGTCTCTGCGAAAGGAGGACGCGCAGATGGTGGAGGGAGAGGAGATTGTTTTACCTATAGGTTAGCTATTGCTAACTGAACTGTATGGGTTAACTCTGTTGCGGTAAACAGCGCAGAGATGAACAGTAATGACAGGTAGGAAGGATAAGAAGCAGGAGGAAATAGACATGTCAATGAAGATTGCATTGGCCGGAAATCCGAACAGCGGGAAGACCACTTTGTTTAACGGGTTAACCGGTTCGAATCAGTTCGTGGGCAACTGGCCCGGCGTAACGGTGGAGAAGAAGGAAGGAAAGCTGAAGGGGCACAAGGATGTGGTGATTATCGATCTTCCTGGGATCTATTCCCTATCTCCCTATACTCTGGAGGAGGTAGTGGCCAGGAATTATCTGATTAATCAGCGACCGGACGCCATATTAAATATTGTGGATGGCACCAATTTAGAGCGGAATCTCTATCTTTCCACCCAGCTGATGGAGCTGGGCATCCCGGTGGTCATGGCTGTGAATATGGCAGATATTGTGAAGAAACAAGGGGATGAGATCAAGATTGAGAATCTGAGCCGGGATTTGGGCTGCGAAGTGGTGGAGATCTCCGCCTTAAAGGGGACAGGAATCACTGAAGCCGCGGCGAAGGCTGTGGCGGCGGCAGAGAGGAAGAGTATCCATCCTCCGGTTCATTCCTTTGGGCAGGAGGTGGAGCGCTGTCTGGAGGAGATCGAAGCCCTCCTGGAGGGAAGTGTTCCCCAGGAGCAGAGACGGTTCTACGCGATTAAGCTGATGGAGCGGGATGAAAAGATCCGCAGCGCCATGGAAGCCCCGCCGGATGTGGAGACTTTGGTTAGGGAGCTGGAGGAGTCGATGGAGGATGACGCGGAAAGTATTATCACCAATGAGCGGTATAGCTATATTTCCAGGATAATTCATGACAGCTGCACCAGGACTAACAAAAACCAGATGAGCATTTCTGATCAGATTGACCGGGTGGTTACCAACCGCATTCTCGCTCTGCCAATCTTCGCAGCAGTGATGTGGCTGGTATATTATATTTCTGTGACAACGGTGGGCGGTGCAGCCACGGACTGGACCAATGATGTGCTCTTTGGCGAGATCATCTTGCCGTCTATGGAGGGCATACTCACTGCCATTGGCTGCGCAGGCTGGCTTCAGGGCCTGATTCTTGATGGGATTGTGGCTGGCGTAGGCTCGGTGTTGGGATTTGTGCCGCAGATGCTGGTACTATTTTTCTTCCTGGCCTTTTTGGAGGCCTGCGGCTATATGGCTAGAATCGCCTTTATTATGGATCGAATTTTCCGCAAGTTCGGCTTGTCCGGAAAATCCTTTATCCCCATGCTCATCGGGACTGGCTGTGGAGTCCCTGGAATTATGGCTTCTCGTACTATTGAGAATGATCGGGATCGGAAGATGACCATCATGACCACCACCTTTATCCCCTGTGGGGCAAAGCTTCCCATTATCGCTCTGATCGCTGGCGCTCTTTTTGGAGGAGCTTCCTGGGTGGCGCCCAGCGCCTATTTCGTGGGAATCGGGGCCATCATCTGTTCCGGCATTATTCTGAAAAAAACCGCCATGTTTGCTGGGGATCCGGCTCCCTTTGTTATGGAACTTCCGGCCTATCATATGCCTACGGCAGGGAATGTACTTCGCAGTATGTGGGAGCGGGGCTGGTCCTTTATCAAAAAGGCAGGAACCGTTATCCTGTTGTCCACCATCTTTGTGTGGTTTACCTCCTCCGTTGGCTTTGTGGAAGGGCGCTTCACCATGGTGGAGGACTTGAGCCAGGGAATCCTGGCCAATCTTGGTTCCTTGATTGCCTGGATCTTCACACCACTGGGCTGGGGGGATTGGAAGATGACGGTTGCAGCCATCACCGGACTGGTAGCAAAGGAAAATGTGGTGGGAACTTTAGGAATTCTCTTTGGCTTTGCCGAAGTGGCAGAGGATGGGCAGGAGATCTGGGGGGCTCTGGCAGGTAGCTATAGCGCGGCAGCCGCCTACTCATTCCTTACCTTTAATCTCCTCTGCGCTCCTTGTTTCGCGGCCATCGGCGCCATCAAGCGGGAGATGAATAATGGAAAATGGACCTGGTTTGCCATAGGCTATCAGACTGGGCTGGCCTACGCCGCGTCGCTGTGCATTTATCAGGTGGGAACCTTTATCATGACTGGAGCCTTTGGCCCAGGTGTGATCGCGGCAGCGGTGATCATCCTTGGTTTTCTCTATCTCCTGATCCGTCCGGCTAAGGGCAACGGCTCCATTTTATATGGACAGCGGGCAAAAAATCTTGTATGATAGACTCGGCTGCCCCAGGACAGTGGGTGGCGAGCAGTAAGAGGTAAGCGAGAGGGGATGAAGGAAATGTGGCTGATACAGAATCTAGGGACCATTTTGATTGCGCTGCTCCTCTGCCTGATGGTATTTCTGGCAGCGAGAAGCATCTGGAGAGCGAAAAAGTCCGGGAAGAGCTGTGCTTCCTGCGGCAGCTGCAGCGGTTGCCACGGCCTTTGCGGCAGAAAGGAAATAGACGAATAGTTTCACGTATGCCTTGGGGGGCGGCTTTGGGGATCAAGGCCGTCCCTATTTAGTAGTTGCATTTCCAAAGGGAATGGATTATAATTTTCCTAGTCCGGCCAGCGCCGGCATGAAAATCGACATGATTCTGACAAGGATGGAATATGAAACAAAAAATTTTTATCACACTGTTTATCCTGAGCCTGGCGGCCCCTACCCTGCTTTATCCCCTGGCGTACAATTATATTGATACGGAGAATTATGAAAACCGGACTCTGGCCCCATTTCCGGAGCTGTCAGCAAAGAATTTCACCAACATTCCTGCAGAGTTTGAAGCGTATTTTAATGACCACGCCCCCTTTAAAAATTATTTTGTCAAGCTAAATAACAAGTTAAAGACCAAGTTTTTCGGTGTCACCTCAGTGGGGCCGGTCACCATCGGTACAGACAATTGGCTCTTTTACACGGTAGAGGTGGAGGGGGAGAATGCCTTGGCGGATTATCAGCAGGTGAATCTTTACACCGCTGCCCAGCGGGAGGCAATCATTACCGAAATCAAGACGGTTTCCCAGGAAATGGGCCAGAGCGGGATCCGATTTTTCCTTTTCCAAGCGCCCAATAAGGAGACCATCTATGGACAATATATGCCGGAAGGGATCCAGGTGTACGGGGAGGAATCCCGTCTGGAGGCCCTGTTTTCCGAGTTGGAGATGGAGGGGCTTCCCGCGGCCTATCTGGCTGATTCTCTGAATGCATATGCAGAGGATTTCCAGGTCTACTATAAGTATGACACCCACTGGAATCCAGTAGGGGCCTATATCGCCAGCCAGCAGATTTCCCAGGCTCTGGTGGGCAGCCAGATCCCACTGGAGGAGGTAGAGCTGGTCCAGGGACCTCCCATCTCGGGAGATCTGGCAGGCATGTTGAATATGGTGAATGAATTCATGGATGATACCAGTTATACAATAGATGAGTACTTGCCGGAAATCACCGCCGAGAGCGTGGAGGTGGATGAAACCATCGGCTTCGAGGTATTTCGCTCAAACTCCCCCAATGATCGAACCCTTCTGGTTCTGGGGGACTCCTTCAGCTACGGATTAAAGCCCTATCTTCCAAAGCTGTACCAGACTACCGTATTCATTACCTTCGACTCTTATACACCAGAGCTTTTTGAAGAGTATTCGGTAGATGATTTTATCTATCTGAACGTAGAGCGAAACCAGAGGTATCTGGAGCATATTCCGGAGGTATTAAAGGGAGAATTCCCATCCCTTTGACCTGATCAACGATAAAGGACGTGACATCTCTATGGTATTTAGTTCAATTTTATTTTTATGGGTGCTGCTCCCGGTTATTCTTTTCTGTTACTACCTGCCCATGCCCCATCTGTCAGCTAAGGTGCATTTGCATATCCGCAATTTCCTTCTGGTGATGTTCAGCCTGTTTTTTTATGCGTGGGGAGAGCCAAAATATATTTTCCTCATGCTGCTGTCGGTTCTGCTGAATTACGTGTTCGGCCTCCTTATCGAGAGCAGGAGCAAGAAGGGGATCTTGATGGCTGCCTGTGTGGCGGCGAACCTTTTGCTTTTGGGCTACTTTAAATATTTTAATTTCCTTGTGGAGATCTGGAATCAGCTGGCGGGAAATGCCGGCCTCCAGCTGTCGGTACGGACGGTGGCCCTTCCTATTGGCATTTCCTTCTATACCTTCCAGGCCCTTTCCTATGTGGCAGACGTTTATCGCGGGGAGAACCGGGCGCAGAAAAATCTACTCTACATGATGCTGTATATTTGTTTTTTCCCGCAGCTGATTGCCGGCCCCATTGTCAAGTATCACGACATTGAGCAGCAGATCCAGGAGAGGAAGGTCACTGTCCAGGAGTTTTCCTATGGGATTAAGCGGTTTATTGCCGGCCTGGGGAAAAAGGTGATCTTGTCCAATACCTTCGCCCAGGTGGTGGACAGCGTATTCGCCTACCAGCCGGTGGATATCTCCCGTTCTCTTCTCTGGATTACCGCTGCCCTTTACATGCTGCAGATCTACTTTGACTTCTCCGGTTATTCCGATATGGCCATCGGTTTGGGGAAAATGTTCGGCTTCACTTTCCAGGAAAATTTCAACCTTCCCTATACGGCGATTTCCATCCGGGATTTCTGGCGGAGGTGGCATATTTCCCTGTCCAGCTGGTTCCGGGAATATGTCTACATCCCGCTGGGCGGGAACCGGAAGGGCAGTGTCCGCACCTATGTGAATCTGGTAACGGTCTTTTTCCTCACTGGCATCTGGCATGGGGCAGGCTGGACCTTTATTGTATGGGGGCTTTATCACGGATTCTTCAATATTTTGGAGCGCTGTTTCCTGGGAAAATGGATGGGAAAAGGAAAATGGAACATCCTGGAGCATAGTTATACCTTGTTTGTGGTGCTTATCGGCTGGATCCTTTTCCGGGCGCCCACGCTGTCCTACGGGATAGAATATATCCGCTATCTCTTCCTTCCCCACGAAGGGATTTTGCTGGCAGAGCGGTTCATGAATCTGAAGACAGTGCTGCTGACCCTGATCGGGATTCTGGGAAGCGGAATCCTCCAGGGCCTGTTAAACCGGAAAGGGATCCGGCTGGCATCCCAGGGAAGGATCTCTTTTGTAGGAATGGCCGGATATCTGACGGTGATGTGGCTGTCCATTATGCTTCTGGTAAATAATACCTATAATCCATTTATTTATTTTCGTTTTTAATCCCCTTGTTCACTGAGGGTAGGAAATCATTTTCAATTAGGCGGTACAGATCCAATGACAAGGGCTGTACCGCCTTTTCAATGACATAATCAATAAACTGCTCAGCGATTAAGGTAATCAAATCTGCAAAAAAGAAAAACCGCGGAAGGATAACTTCTTCCACGGTTTTCGCCCCTGCCAAGGAGTGCCGGCTGCGGGACTTGAACCCGCACGATGTTGCCATCAATGGATTTTGAGTCCACCTCGTCTGCC
>CATJIO010000167.1 GCA_949740725.1 uncultured Lachnospiraceae bacterium
CCCCTCCTTTTCCAGAAGTAATAACAATAACTTCACTCATAACGGTTATCCTCCTGCATAAAAATAGCTATTATATTATACTATATAAATAAGATTTTGGCCAGCATTAATTAAAATTAAACATATTCAGCCAGCTCTTTTTTAAAGATTTTGTGCAGATCCCTCCATTTTCCAGACTGGCAATCATCGGTCCGCGGCCCAGACGCTTATTTTTATCACCTACCCGGTTAATCGCGCCGGCGATACGGATCTGGGTGGGAGCCATATCCAGGGCCACCACTACTGCCTCTTCATTCCCTGCCGCGCCTGCAAAAACCGAGCCCTTCAGCTCTCCCAGGATAATAATATTTCCCTTGGCGGTCACTCTGGCTCCGTGATGGACATCCCCGATGATCACAATGCTGGCTTCTGACTCTAAGCTGTCTCCCCGGCTTAAATCCCCTTTATAAAACTGCCCGGTCTGCGCGCTTAATTCCATCAACTTTTCATTTAACGCCTTCTCACAGCGTCTTATCTGTTCTCCGTCCTGATCAATTAAACAGAGAATTTCCACCTGGGAGCTTCCCATGATGGCATTGACGATCTGGTATTCCTCCTCCGGGGTCAGGGGACGGCCCTCCAGTGCCAGGGCCATCTGAACTGAGCCCCAGAATCTGGCGCTTTCCCGGAATTTCTTTTCGATATCATGCAAAAGCTGTTCAAAGGGGACATGGGGGTCCAGATATACACTCATGCCCGATTTATTTCCTTTTATTACAACGCTACTGCCCATAAAATCACCTCAGCCTTATCAATGGGTTTGTATTTTATTAATCTCCAATGGTTACATTCGAGATCTTCATCGCACCAGCATTCATAATGTCGTCCACACTGGTATATCCGTAATACAGTTGATATACGTTCTTTGCTACTTCCGCTGCATTGGAGGAGGAGTATCCGTAAGGGATATTCACCGTAACACAGATCTCTGGACTGGTATAGGGCCCGTAAGAGATAAAAAATGCATGGTTTCCACGGCTTTTTGACTCCTGGGCAGTACCTGTCTTCCCGGCAATCTCCACAGGAAGATCCCGGAAGATCCTGGAGGCGGATCCCTTCTCAATTACCGCCCGCATCCCCTGAGACACAGCGTCCCAGGTTGTGTCCTGGATATTGATGTGGGAGCTGGCGATGGGGGTAAAATCGTTGATCAGGTTCCCGTCGGAATCCGTCTCCCTATCCAGCAGGCTAAGCTCGAACACGGTCCCCCGGTTTGCCAGAGCGGCCACATACCGGGAAAGCTGGACATTGGTGTAGCTGTTGGTGCCCTGCCCCATAGCGGAACGCTCTGGGTCAATGGTGGAGATCTCCGGATCACGCTCGGAAATCTCCACGCCGGAAGCATGATCCAGCCCGAACATGGTGGCATATTTTTTCAGGATATCTAATCCCTTTTCCGTATTGTAAACACCGTTTTCATCTGTGGATAAACGGTGGGCCACTTCAGAGAAGAAGAAGTTGCAGGAATTCTGCAGTCCTCCCACCACATTTAAGGGGCCATGATGGCCGGGGCTGATCCAGCACCGGATTGGCTGGGCAATCTCCTCGTAAATGCCTGTACAATTAATGGCATCCTCCAGGCTAACCGCCCCCTCCTCCAGTCCAGCAATGGCCGTGATAGGCTTAAAGGTTGAGCCTGGCGCCTTCTGGGCCTGGGTGGCATTATTATAAAGAGGCTGGGAAAGATCATTCTTCAGCTTGGAAAAATAAGCGCTATCCACTGTTCCGGACATTCGGTTATTGTCGTAGCTGGGATAGGTCACCAATGCCCGCACCTCTCCAGTATTCACATCAGTAATCACGCAGGCTCCACTGTAAGGGTCCAGGGCCAGCTGCGCTGGGGTAATCTGAATCGTTGAGATCTTATCCAACAGGAACTGGTAGGCATAGGCATCGCCATTTCCCCGGAGGGCCGCGATTTGATCTGGCTCTTCCTCTAAAATCCCCTGATCATACAGAGCCAGGCAGAGCATCCTGCCAGTGATAATATTGTCATTGATCAGAAAACGGTAAATCCGCTTAGTAAACCGCACATCCTCCATCAACTGGGCCAGACAGTAGTCAACCAGTTGATTATAGATGTCTCCGGCATTGGAGTAGCGGCTGTCCGCGTTTAACTTGGTGGTATCGATCCAGCTGCTGGAAATTCCCTCATAGAGATAATCCCGCAGGCTGATCTCATCTGCTTTCCAGGCCAGATAGGCTTCGCTGGAGGTATCGATCTTGGACTCGTCAATAATGCCCACAGCAGAGGATGACAGATAAGAGTAAATATATACCATGTAATTCGCCAGATCTGGAGGCAGATCCTTGATGCTTGCAGCCTGATCGCTCATCAACTCAGCCCGAAGCTGAGCCATAATCCGCTCTCTGGCCTGCTCGAAGGTGCTCTGTATCTCCCGCTCCATCTCCGAAGCGTCCTCTTGCGCAAACTCGCTTAAGGACAGTACATTATTGTTAATCAGCTGGAAGTAAGCGTCCTTGATGGGAATCATCAGCTTAGAGGAATCGGTAGTCTCCGCATTCGGATCATCTTCCGGAACCAGCTTATTCACCAGGATGCCGGCCAGCTGCCGCTCGATGAGATGGTAGATTCCCTTTTGGAGATCCGCGTCCAGTGTCAGATAGATGTCGTGGCCAGCCGTGGAAGGCACCTCCTCTTTGATCTCCCGGATCCGGCCCCGGTTATCCACATTCACTACCTGGTAACCCTTCTTTCCCTGAAGGGCCAGCTCCATAGAGGACTCGATCCCGATCAAGCCCACAGAATCATTCAGGTCATAATCTGGATTAGACTGCTGCAGCTCCTCCAGCCGTTCCTTTTGTACTTTGCCTGTATAGCCGATAATCGCGGCAAAATAGATGCTGTCGTTATAGACCCGAACAGAGGACTCTTCCACATTCACCCCCTGAAGATCGGCTATATTCTCCATCACCTCTACTACAGTCTCCTTGTCTACATAGGAAGAAACCGTGGTGGACAGGTATTTTTGGAAGGAAGTTAAGGACATGGTATAGCGGATGTTGACAATATCCAGCGCTGTCTTGTCGTCCAGCATAAGGGTATTGCCTTTCTCGTCTTTTAACTCGTCCAGGCCGTAGAGCTCCTTTCGCTGTTCAAACAGCTCCCTGGCCGTCACATCTGCCGGGTATTTGCCGAAATCCTTGTCGATCTCTTCAGAAAGCTCACTGATATTCCTCTTCCCGAACACATCCCGCAAAAATCCCAAGCGGCTGGTCTCACTGTAGGAAGTATAAAACAGCTCCCCATTCTCATCCAAGCCCACTTCAAACTTTCCCTCGATATCTGCTCCGTGTTTTGTCAGAATGGTTACAAGACGCAGAAGCATCTGATTCATCTCCCCGCCGTTTTTATAAGCGCCGGTATCTTGTATGGTAACGGAATAAGCCAGCTCATTATAGGCTAAAAGCTTTCCATTCCGATCGAAAATATTTCCTCTTGTACCAGGTGTGTACAAGATTTCCTCGGTCTGTTGAATATAATTATTCAGCATATCCTCCCCGCGGACGATCTGCAGTTGAAACAGATGGACCGCCAGCACCGCAAACATACAGGAAAAGGCAACGGCAAGGGCGAATAGTCTGGAATAAGCAACTTTATGAAAATAATCTTTCAGTACCTCGCATAAGTCATTAAACAATGGTAGTATCTCTCCTTTTTTCCAGCTCTTCCAATCTGCGGTTGGCAAACAAAAACAGCCGGTAGATAAACAGAGTGGTCACAACACTGAAAATAATCTCCGGAACCATGATCTCGCGGAAATAGTAGAACAGATTCAGCTTTCCCCGAATCAAAAACCGGAAAACATACATATACAGATTATATGCAAATTCGCTGAGCACGCATAGAATCAGCGGCAGCGTAATATATTCTTCGTAGTAATACTGTGTACAAATCCCATTAAAATAACCGATATAAACGAAAATCAGCATATAAAAGCCAAAAGGGCCGCTGTAGAAAAGATCAGAAAGAAGCCCGGCAAAAAGGCCATAGAGCATCCCCGCCTGGCTCCCATGGATAAACCCAAAGGAGAAGGTGAGGATCAGCAGCAGGTTAGGCGCAGCCGATAAAAAGGGCAGCATAGGGAAAATACAAGTCTGAACCGTAAAGGCCAGAACCATCAACAGCAGATTGGCAAATATCCGCTTCATGAGCCGTCCCCCTCTCCCCCAGTATCCTTGGTCCCGGTGACAATCAGCACCTCCTGAAGGCTGTCAAACTCCGCCACAGGGATGAGATATCCGGACTTGGTCAGACGTTTGGGGTCTACGGTGATGTCGGCGGCATAGCCGATGAGGATGCCGGGGAGGAATTTGGAGCTGATATTGGATGTGATGATCTGATCCCCGTCCTTTACATCCCCATCCTTGGAAATATTGGTGATCCTAAGGCGGCCCTCCTGGAACAAGGTCAGATCCCCGGCTACTATACAATCGTCCCCGGACTGGATGGCCATGGCGCTCACCCGGCTGGAGTCGTCGATAATGGATCGGACGGTAGCATAGTTGGCCCCTACATCGGTGACGATTCCCACCAGGCCTCCTCCGGCGATTACATTATTATCCACCTCCACACCGTCAGCAGAGCCTTTATTGACACGGAAGACCTGGAACCAGTCGCCAGAGTCCTTGGCAATGATCCTTGCCCCGATTTTTTCGTAGTTCATATAGTCCTGATCCAGGGCATATAATTCCCGCAGCCGCGCCAGCTCAAACTGCTGGGACTGAAGACGGCTGTTCTCCTCGGTGAGGCGGGCAATCTCCTCCTTTAAGGCCGCATTCTCCGCCAGTGCGCTCTTAAGCTGGCTGTAATCCCGGAGCTCTTGATAAATCCCCTTTCCCACCGCATTTACGCCAGTTTGAAGGGGCACCAGTACGTAGCCTACGCCGGTTCTTAAGGGCTCCATAATGCCATCCCGAATTGATGTTATTCCTATCAGCAGGATACAGATAATTGTAAGCCCAATTAACAGATATTTGCTGGGTCTTGTTTCCATCTATAATATTCCTCGTTCCCGTAAGCTTATAAAAGTAGTATCTCCAATAATGATGTGATCTAACAGATAAATCCCGAGAGCTTCACCGGCTTCCTTCACCCGCAGGGTCAAAAGTTCGTCCTGTTGGCTGGGAGAAGGGTCTCCGCTGGGATGGTTATGTACCAGGACTACTGTCACTGCCTGGCAGCGCAGGGCGGACAGGAAGACCTCCCTTGGAGAAAGCACGGACGTATTGACTGTGCCCTTAGAGAGCATCTCCTCCCGGATTAGCCTCTGCCTGGTGTCAAAAAACAGCGCCCGCACCTGTTCATGGTCTAAATGGCGCATATCCTCCATGCAGTATTCGGCGATGGCCTTTGGATCTGCCAGCACCGGGCTGGATCCGCCGGCAGCCTGCTTCCAGATCCTCCGCGACAGCTCTCCAATGCATAAAAGCTGGATCGCCTTTACCTGGCCTATGCCCTTAAGCTTCCTATAATCTGCCAATGAAAGATGCAAAAGCCCTAAAATACCCTTATTTGGATAGTTTAAGGCTAGTATCTTCTGTGCCAGTTCCAGTGAAGTCGCTTCCCGGGAGCCGGTCCGGATAATCACTGCCAAAAGCTCACCATCCGTCAGCTGCTCCGGTCCCATAGCAAGACAACGCTCGTATGGGCGCTCCTCTGCCGGAATGTCTTTCATTTTTCTGTGTTCCTGACTTGTCTCCATAAACTCCCCTTATCCTACTCTCCAAGTACGCCCCAGGGGAAGGGAGTGGGCCGCCTCAAGCCCCTTTTAGACCTTGTACGGCCAGGAACCAGGCATCTATAGCCAGCGGTAAATCAGAATGGACAGAGCCATACCGATAATACCGGCAATGGTAATCCGTATGGTTAATCCAAAAGTGATTACCAGAATGCCAAGATTTAACACAAGAGGTGTGTCCAATCCGAAGGAGTCGCCGAAATTCAGCCAGGACAAGAAAGGCACGCTCTCAGTAAGGCTTCCGATAAAGCCCCCCAGGACTACCCCCGCCAGCAGCAGAATCAACAGGACCCAAAGGTTTTTCTCTCTCATGACGTTCCCACTCCCTTTTTATTCTACCATAACTTTTCAGATCTGTATATCTTTTGAATAATATTTATAATTCTTTAAGGTTTTCCTTGTCACGGTTCACGTCAATCATCCCGCTGGCCAATAATTTCTCCAGGGACATCATAATTCCCAGTTTAGCGTGATACCAGGTGAGCCCGCCCTGGAAGAAGACAGTGTAGGGCGGCTTAATGGGGCCGTCGGCGCTAAGCTCAATGGAGGAGCCCTGGACGAAGGCTCCGGCTGCCATAATCACTGGCGCATCGTAGCCGGGCATGTCCCAGGGCTCGGGGATGACGAAACTGTCTACGGGCGCGGCAGCCTGGATGCCCTGGCAGAAAGCGATGACTCCCTTTGGGTCGCCGAAGGTGATGGCCTGGATAATGTCGTGGCGCTCTTCCCTGGCCGGGGGAGTGACAGAAAAGCCCAGCTGTTCATAGACGGCAGCGGCGAAGATAGCGCCCTTTAAGGCAGAAGCCACCACCGTGGGAGCCAGGAAAAGGCCCTGATAAAAGGCAGTGTTTAACCCCAGGCTGGCCCCTACCTCCTTCCCCAGGCCAGGAGCGCTTAAGCGGTAGGAGGCCCGGTCCACCCACTCTTTCTTCCCGGCAATATAGCCGCCGATGGGAGCTAAACCGCCGCCGGGATTCTTGATCAGAGAGCCTACGATCAGATCAGCCCCCAGATCAGTGGGCTCAATGGGCTCTACAAATTCCCCATAACAATTATCCACCATGCAAATAATCTCTGGATTGATGCCCTTGATAAAGGCGATGAGCTCTCCAATCTGTCCTACGGAGAGGGTGGGACGAGTCATGTAGCCTTTAGAGCGCTGGATGGTAGCCATCCTGGTATTGGGCCCTATAGCTGCCCGGATTCCCTCATAGTTAAAGGAACCGTCCGGCAGCAGATCTACCTGCCGGTAGGAGACTCCATATTCCCTTAAAGAGCCCACAGACTCCCGAATGCCGATGACTTCCTCCAAGGTGTCATAAGGCTTTCCCACCGGGGACAGGAGCTCATCGCCGGGGCGGAGATTAGCGGAAAGGGCTACGTGGAGGGCATGGGTCCCGCTGATGAGATTGGGGCGCACCAGTGCGGCCTCCGTGTGAAACAGGCTGGCATATACCTCCTCCAAAGTGTCCCTTCCCAGGTCATTGTACCCATAGCCGGTGGTGGCGGCAAAATGGATGTCACTGACCCGGTTGTCCTGCATGGCCTTGATGACCTTCATCTGATTATACTCTGCGGTCTGGTCAATGGCCATAAATCTAGGGTTCAGCTCCTCTTCCACCTTCTGGCAAAAGTCCAGCACCTGCTGGCATATCCCCATCTGGCGGTAAAGCTGGGTTACATTATTTGTATTACTCATCTCTATATGATCCTGCTTTCGTTCCTTTTTATAATTTTGCATAGTTCTCTTGGATTGTCAATTTCTTTTCGTCGTGTTCTTTCGGGATTATTCCAGTTTTTTTTCCATATCCCGGACCATGGTGATGATCGATTCCAGCAGACGCTCCCGGTCATCGTCAAAATCCGGCAGATTCAGCCACTCCACATCTCTCTCCCGCTTAAACCAGGTGATCTGCCGCTTAGCAAAATGCCGGGTATCCCGCTTTAATATGGCGATGGCCTCCTCCAGGGTACAGTCTCCGTCCAGGTAATCCAAGATTTCCTTGTATCCCAGGCCCTGCATGGAGGTCATCCCTCTTCGGCAGCCCATCTCCTTTAAGCGTCTTACCTCCTCCACCAAGCCCTGTTCCACCATCTGATCCACCCGGCTGTCAATCTGCTGGTAGAGCCGTTCCCTGGGGGTATTGATCACAAAGTAACGGAAGGTGTAGGGAGAAGGCCTTTTCCGCTCCTGCTCATTGTGCAGAGAGATTTTCTCCCCAGTCTGGCGGAAATACTCCAGAGCCCGGATAACCCGCTTTACATTATTGCAGTGAATTGCAGCTGCAGATTCTGGATCCACCTGGGCAAGGATCTGATGAAGATACTGTGCGCCTTTCTCCTGGGCCAATGCATCTAATTCCCGGCGGATACCCTCTCCCTCCGGATTTTCTTTAAAATCGATATCATAGAGCAGGGCCTGGATGTAGAATCCAGTCCCGCCGGCGATGATGGGCAGCTTTCCCCGGGAATGGATATCGTTTATTGCCGCCTTTCCCAGCTGCTGGAACAAAGTTACATTAAATTCCTGATCTGGATCCAAGATATCGATCAAATGGTGTGGGATGCCCTCCATCTCCTGGGGGGTGATCTTCGCAGAGCCAATGTCCATATGGCGGTAGACCTGCATGGAATCTGCGCTGATGATCTCTCCGTTGCAGGCCTTAGCCAGGCGGATGGAAAGGGCGGTTTTGCCTACGGCGGTAGGCCCGGTGAGAATGACGACTGGTGGCTTTGCCATGGGACTCCTTTCTGTTACACGATTCGTTTAAACTTTTTCTCCAGCTCATATTTGCTCATGGAGAGAATGGTCGGCCTTCCGTGAGGACAGGCGTAAGGGTTCTCCATATCCAGGAGCTGGTCGATGAGGGCGTCAGCTTCAGCGCCAGTCATGGTGTGGTTGCCCTTTACGGCGGCCTTGCAGGACATCGAGGCTACTTTCTCATAGATCATATCCGGCTCCCCGGCCTGGGCGTCCTCGGAAAGGCCATCCAGCATTTCCAGAAGCAAATCCTTTTTGGCAATGGAGAAGAGATTGGCGGGAACGCCCCGGACAGCATACTCCCTGCCGCCAAAATGCTCTATCTCAAATCCCATTCCCTGGAAATAACTCATGTACTTTTTCATCAGCAGTTCCTCGTTCACGGTCAGGGTGAGGATGATGGGAGGACTTACGCTCTGGGTTCCAAAGTCCCTAGTCTTTAGGGAGGCCATGGTCCGCTCAAACAGTACTTTTTCGTGAGCAGCGTGTTGGTCGATGATAAAGAGCTGCTGGCGATACTCCACCAGCCAATAGGTGTTAAAAAGCTGGCCAATAAGACGGTGCTTTTCCCTGGCCCCCTTTCCCAGAAATTTATCGTCGAACAGTTCCATCTGCTGAGACTCTTCCAGTGGTTTAGGCGGGGATCCTGCCTCACTGGGAGGATTCACCGGGAATGCCGTAGATAAAGATGTCTGCTGAGAGCGGAGCGGCTTCAGCTGTCCTGCCCCTCCTGCATTGTTCCCGAAGCCTTCTTTTAAAAAACCATCCTCCGGCATAGAGGTAAGCTGCTTTAACGTCTGTTCATAAAAACCCATCCGATTTTTCTCAAAAGGCTCCGGGCCCATTGCCCGCCGCTTCTCTCTCTCCCGCTCTTCCTCCTGTCTGGATGCCCGATCTGTATGAGCAAGTTCGACCTTGGGAATCAACTCCCGGTGCGCCAGGGCCTGGCTCACCGCGTCCCGTATCCTTACAAATACCTCCTCCCCGTCCCGAAAGCGCAGCTCCATCTTGGTAGGATGGACATTTACATCCAGAGATTCCGGCTCCATAGTAATGTGAAGCATGACGAAGGGATACTTGTGCTGCATCAAAAAAGGCTTGTAGGCTTCCTCGATAGCCCGGGCGATAATGCTGCTTTTAATATATCTTCCATTAATAAAGTAATGTTCAACGTTCCGGTTATTCCTGGCAATCACCGGCTTTCCCACAAATCCAGTGACTCTTCCATCCCCGATTACCTGCTCCACCGGCAGAAGATTGGCGGCGATCTCCCGGCCGAACAAGGTATAAACCAGGTCCTTTAAATTGTGATTGCCAGAAGTGTGAAGCTTATTCTGGTTATTCTGGATAAATCGGATGGAAATATCCGGGTGGGACATAGCCAGCTTCTCTACCAGCCCAGCCACGTGGGCCGCCTCTGTGGCAGCAGTTTTTAAAAACTTCTTCCTGGCAGGGGTATTGTAGAAAAGGTTTCTGGAAATAAAGGTGGTTCCCTCCGGCGCGCCCACCTCCTCCATGGATTTCTCCTGGCCTCCTTCAATCTGATACCGGAAGCCAGTGAGGGCGTCGGAGGTCTTGGTAATCAGCTCCACCTGGGAGACGGCGGCAATGCTGGCCAAGGCCTCCCCCCGAAATCCCAGGGAAGAGATGGTAAATAGATCCTCCACTGTCCGGATCTTGCTGGTGGCATGGCGCAGGAAGGCCAGAGGGATCTCCTCCTTAGGGATGCCGCAGCCATTATCCGTCACCCGGATAAAGGAAATCCCCCCATCCTTGATCTCCACGGTAATGGCAGTGGCCTTTGCGTCGATAGCATTCTCCAAAAGCTCCTTGACCACGGACATGGGCCGCTCAACCACCTCACCAGCGGCAATTTTATTGATGGTGTTCTGATCTAATACCGTGATATTTGCCATGGTTTCCCCCTTAACCCTTATCCGTTCCATCCCATCGGTTCTTCAGCTTGGTCTGAAGACGGTACAGAGTATTTAGCGCGTCAATAGGCGTCATGTGCCCCAGCTCCAGCTCGCCCAGCTCCCGGATAATGTCATCATCCTTAACCGTGTCAAACAAGGACATCTGCTGTAAATCCACCTCGTCCGGCTTTGCCACCGCTTTTCGCTGAGACACTGTGGCGCTGGCCTCGGCGAGCTCCTTTGCCCTGGCGGTAATATCCGCCCCGCTCAGCTCCTCGGCAATCTCTTTGGAGCGGAGAATCACCGAATCCGGTACTCCCGCCAGCTTGGCCACCTGGATGCCGTAGCTCCGGTCCGCCCCGCCCCGGATAATCTTTCGCAGAAACACAATGTCGTCTCCCTGCTCTTTCACGGCAATGCAGTAATTATTCACTCCGCTTATGGCGCCCTCCAGCTCCGTCAGCTCATGGTAATGGGTGGCGAACAGCGTCTTTGCCCCAAGAAGTTTGGTATTGCTGATATGCTCTACCACTGCCCAGGCAATGGACAGCCCATCAAAGGTGCTGGTGCCCCGGCCGATCTCGTCCAATACTAAGAGGCTGTTTTTGGTGGCGTTCCGGAGAATGTTGGCCACCTCAGTCATCTCCACCATAAAGGTGCTCTGGCCACTGGCTAAGTCGTCGGACGCGCCCACCCGGGTGAAAATCCGGTCGCAGATGCCGATATTTGCCTCCTCCGCTGGCACAAAGCTTCCTATCTGAGCCATAAGGACGATGAGGGCTACCTGGCGCATATAGGTGGACTTTCCCGCCATATTGGGGCCAGTAATAATCGAAATCCGATTCTTTCCATTGTCCAGGTTCGTATCATTTGCCACGAAAAGATCATCTCGCATCATCTGTTCCACCACCGGATGGCGTCCGTTTTTGATGTGGATGCCGCCCTTCTCATTGATGGCCGGCTTTACGTAATTATGTCGGGTAGCCACCAGAGACAGGGAGGCAAAGACATCGATCCCAGCCAGAGCCTTGGCTGTCCGCTGGATCCGCAGCACCTCCGCGGCAATGGTATCTCTTACCTGACAGAACAGCTCATATTCCAGGGAAACCAGCTTTTCCTCGGCCCCCATGATTATGTCCTCCAACTCCTTGAGCTCATCGGTGGTAAACCGCTCCCCGTTTACCAGGGTCTGCTTCCGCACAAAATAATCCGGCACCTGATTCTTAAAGGAATTGCTCACCTCAAAGTAATAGCCGAATACCTTATTAAACTTGATTTTCAGTGTCTTGATCCCAGTATTTTCTTTCTCCTTAGCCTCAAGTTCTGCCAGCCAGGTTTTTCCCTCGGTCTTTGCATGCCGCAGCTTATCCGCCTCCTCGTGGAAGCCATCCCGGATCATGCCTCCATCCCGCACAGAGATGGGAGGCTCGTCGATAATGGCCCGTTCCACCAGCTCCTTTAAATCGGATAAAGGGTCCAGCTCCTCTGCCAGCTGCCGCAGTAACTTGCTGTGAAATTCACCCAGGATATCCTTAATATACGGGATCATAGCCAGGGAATTCTTAAAGGCCAGAAGGTCTCTGGGATTGGCGGTCTTGTAACTGATCCGGCCGATAAGCCGCTCCAGGTCATAGACCGGATTTAAATACTCGCCAATTTCCTCGCGGGAAATGTAGTTCATATTAAATTCCTGGATCGCTTCCTGGCGCTCCAGGATCGCATCCCGGTAGATCAGGGGCTGCTCAATATAGCTCCGCAGCAGCCTGGCGCCCATAGCAGTCTTTGTCTTATCCAATACCCACAAAAGGGTCCCCCTCTTCTGCTTCTCCCGGAGGGTATCCACCAGCTCCAGATTCCTCCTGGTGGAGGTGTCGATAACCATGTACTGTCCTACCTGATAGGGGGTAATGGTGGTCAGATGTTCCAATGTGCTCTTCTGGGTCTCATAGAGATACTGCATCACACACCCTGCAGCAATCACCCCGGCATCGTAATCAGCCAGCCCCAGCCCCTCCAGATTCCCTACATGGTAGTGCTCCCTCAGGATCTTCCGGCAGGTCTCGTCCCCGAAAAAGTGGCCGTCCAGGGGGGCAATCGACACCTGATACCGCTCCTTAAGCTCCTCCACATTCACGCCGGACATGTAGAATGCCTCATTGCAGACGATCTCAGAAGGAGAGAATTTATTCATCTCATCCAGCAGATCCCGCTCCGTCTTTACCTCGGTGACAAAGAAATCCCCGGTGCTAATATCCGCCGAGGAAATACCGAATACTTCCCCAAGGTAGACGATTCCCATGAGGTAATTATTTTTCGTCTCATCCAGCGCCTGCGCGCTGGTGATGGTCCCTGGGGTGACCACCCGGATCACCTCTCGCTTTACCAGCCCTTTGGCCTGCTTCGGATCCTCCATCTGCTCTGCGATGGCCACCTTAAAGCCCTTCTGCACCAGTTTATTTAAGTAGGAATCCACTGCATGGAAAGGGACGCCGCACATGGGCGCCCGCTCCTCTAAGCCGCAATCCTTGCCGGTCAGGGTGATTTCCAGAGCCTTGGAGGCCTTTAAGGCATCCTCGAAAAACATCTCATAAAAATCTCCCAGACGATAAAATAAGATGCAGTCCGGATACTGCTTTTTCGTTTCCAGATACTGCGTCATCATTGGTGTCATTCCTGCCATGAACTACCTCGCTTTTTCTTTTTATAGGGTTAATTAAGGTAAACTGCCTTTACCTCATGGCCCCCATATAGTAGAAACCTTTAAATTCTTCTAAATATACGTCCACAATCTTCCCGATTAAATCATTGCTTCCCAGGAAATGTACCAGAGTGTTATTCCCCAGGCGGCCGGTGACCAGACTGGCATCGTGGTCATTTACTTCCTCCACCAGCACCTTCTGTACGGTGTGGAGCTGACAGCCAGATACCCTGGCGCCTATCTCCTGCACCCGTTTCAGCAACCGGTCAAAGCGATCCTTCACCACCGCCTCCGGCACCTGATCCTCCATAGCCGCTGCCGGAGTCCCAGTTCGCTTGGAATAGATGAAGGTAAAGGCGCTATCAAAGCCCACCTGTTCCACCACATCCATGGTCTCCAGGAAATCCTCCTCCGTCTCTCCGGGAAAGCCCACAATAATATCGGTGGTCAGGGATATACCAGGAACCGCCCGCTTTATCTTGAAGGCCAGATCCAGATAGCTTTCCTTTGTATACCGGCGGTTCATCCGCTCTAAGATCCGGCTGCTGCCGGACTGGAGGGGCAGATGGAGATGGGGACAGATCTTGCTTGACGCTGCCATGACGTTAATCAGCTGGTCAGACAAGTCCTTGGGATGAGAGGTCATAAAGCGGATCCGCTCTAACCCCTCCACCTGTTCTATCTGCCTTAAAAGTTGGGCAAAGGTGATCGGCTGCTCCAAGGTTTTTCCGTAGGAATTCACATTCTGGCCTAGGAGCATCACCTCCACCACCCCGTCCTTTACCAATGCCTCAATCTCCCGGATAATCTCCTCCGGGCTCCGGCTCCGCTCACGGCCCCGCACATAGGGGACGATGCAGTAGCTACAAAAATTGTTGCAGCCAAACATGATATTCACCCCGGATTTAAAAGGGTATTTCCGCTGGGCAGGGAGATTCTCCACGATCTGTTCTGTGCCATTCCATACTTCGGTCACTGCCCGGGCCTGTTCAAGCCTTCGCCAGATCAGCTCCGCCAGCTGGAAAATATTGTGTGTGCCAAAGATCAAATCCACAAAGCGATAGCTGGTACGGATCCGCTCCACCACCTGCTGTTCCTGCATCATACAACCGCAGAGGGCGATGATCATCTCCGGGTGCTTCCGTTTCTGTACCCCCAGCTGGCCCAAGCGGCCGTAGACCCGCTTATTGGCATTTTCCCGGACCGTACAGGTATTGTAAAGGACGAAATCCGCATCCTCAGTCTGCGCCTCCACATAGCCAATCTTACCCAGGATGCCCGACAGCTTTTCCGAGTCTTTCGCATTCATCTGACAGCCGAACGTTTGCGTAAAAAAACACGGGCGACGGCCGTTTTTTTGTTCAAACTCCCGAACCCATTCACGGCATTTTGCCATGAAGTAATATTGACGATCCGGTTCCTCTGCCGGCGGCTCTGCATTTCTGTCTATTTTATCTAAGTCGATTTCATGATACATTTTCCTTGACTTTTTTTCCTTTCTATCATATAATTAGCACATAAAAAGAAACGGGTTTTTTACCGTACAGCTTTATGGCTCAAGCGGGGTGCTCGTTTCTTTTTTTATGTTTATAATATCATATAAA
>CATJIO010000168.1 GCA_949740725.1 uncultured Lachnospiraceae bacterium
ACTTATCGGTTTGCGGGGTTGCCGGAATTGGCAGACGGGCTAGACTAAGGATCTAGTGGTCGAATGACTGTGTGGGTTCAAGTCCCATACCCCGCACGCAGTACACGGAGTTGAGTGGAAGACATTCAACTCCGTTTTTTTATAGGAAAGTGCACTCGATAAAGCACAACCCCCTCCCCTTTGGATCCCACTGTGGCGGTAAGGGGTGTTGTCGCTAATGGTTCCAGCCGCGGATGCGGGCTAGGACATACACTTTTTAAAAGGCCAAATTTTCTACTTAGAAGGGAGACAGGATTATGTTAAATGTTTTTACAGACCAGAAGGATTTTGACTTAGGCATCGAGGACTATGGCCTTTCCGGGGGACAGGATATTAATATTTATATTCTGGAGGAGAACATGAGCGCCCTGTCGCTGATGGAGGCTTTTAGGGCCTGCCGGTATAACCCTCTGCGTACCTATTATTATATTCCCAGGACGAAAAGCAACTTTTCGAAATATGCCACAGAATCCATTTCCCGCGGTACAGTGAATGTGTTTGACGATCTGGAAGAGATGAAAGAAGCTCTCCAGGGAGAGGTGGAAGCATGGCGCTCTTACTCCATCCCGGAGTGCATTAAGAAGTCGGCGGGGAATTTTAAGGTGATGCTGAGCCGGGATACGGCCACAGCGCTTAGCGTGCGGGTGACTTCTTCGATCAGCCACCACAGCTGTTACACTGTGGCCAAGGCCCTAATGGAGCTTTTCCTGTCAGGAAAGCCTCTGGTGCCCGGAGAGTTTGACGCCAGCCTGAGCCAGGTGATAGACACTGACCCAAAGGCAGCTGACGCGGAAAAGGTGTGGAAGGAGTACAAATCCCAATTTTTGTCTGTGCTTGCGGCAGGGAAAAAGCCGGTGGATCCAGCTCACCACACAGAGGAATATGACAGTATGGCTCTCCATGTGCTGCTCCAGCCCTTTGCCCCGGAGATGCCCTCCTTGGACAGCCGGGTGAAAATGGTGGCCCAGCTGCTAAAGGAAAAGAAATGATCCCTGCTGCGTCAAGCAGCAGCCTTTTGCTCGCTTATCCAGAGATTCAATCTCTCCCGGATCACTGGGAAGGGGGAGGGCCCCATGTCCAGGAGGAACTGATGGAAGTCCTTTAAGGAAAAGCTGTCCCCTAAAGCATGCTCGGCCTGATGCCGCATGTCGGAAAATTCCAGATATCCAGTGTAGTATTCCAGATAGTTGGATGGATTATCCACCATGGCTTCATAGAGAGCTGTGGAAAATTCCGGATCTGGATCGTAGAAGAATTTTTCCAGAAATTTGGAAATCTCCTCAGTTTTCCATCCCTGATCATTCACCATAATGTCCACATAGGCGTGGATTCCCAGATTGACCGCGGCATTCTTTGCCAGGAGCCGGGCGATATCATCATTTCCTCCGGACACCATACGGTAAGACTCATATTCCACATAGGTAGCCCATCCCTCGGTATAGGCGCTGAAGGCGAGAGCATGGCGGAAGAGCGCCGGACGCTGCGCCACAAAGTAGGCGGACTGATACAAATGTCCAGGATAGCCTTCGTGGGCAAGGGTGGAGAAGAGATCGTTTTTCACGCTGAGGCTTCCCCGATTAATATAAATAGGATTAGCGCTGGCCTGATCAATGGGAGGGGTGAGGAAGAAGGCCGGGCTTAAGGATTCCTCCAGAGCCTCCGGTACATAATGTATGGAATAGTCCTGGCAGATGGGTTCCGGGTATTCTTCGATGATAGCTTCCTGAAGATAGTCCAGGATTTGGGATGGATCGGTCATAGAGGAAACCGCCTCATCGATTTGATCCATCAGCTCCGGTTTTTCCTCCAGGATTTGGGCCATCTCGATCAGGTCATTCTGTATTCGGCTCAGAATCGTCTTTGCCAATGTGTCCACGCTTTTGCAGGAGGTAGCGGTGGAGGAGTAGACCAGATAGCGGTAGTATTCCTTTCCGTTGGGGTAATAGTACAGGCCGCCGTCGATGGCGCCTCTTCCCTTTAGCTGCTCCAGCCCCTGGATCAGATGCTGGTAAGCGGGGATGAAGGCATTGGCGATCAGCTCCTCATGGCGTTGGATATATTCTGCTTTTTCCTCCTGGGTTAAGGCGTCAAGTCCCTCCAGCTTTTGGGAAAAGGTGCCAGAGAGGATATTTTCTTCACCGGATTTCAGATAGGGGCGGCAGGAGTCAATGATCCGATCCAGGGCGCTATCGGATACCATCAGCCCTTGATCAGCCCGTTCCTGCTCAAAAGCCAGGATTTGCCCATAGTAGTCATCCAGCCCAGTTAGAAGCTGGAAATAATCCTGGATATCCTCTTCCTCATAGAAAACATATTCTGCGATCAAGATGGGGAGCTGAGCCTGTACTCCGATGGTGGGCATCAGAATGCGGTGATAATATTCCAGTCCCTCGCATCCCTTTTCCGTTTCCAGGTAATTTTCCAGGATGTCATAATCTAACTGACTCTGGATAGTCAGGCTTTCTTTGGAAATTTTCTTTAATTCCTCCAGGGATTCCCGAATAAAATCTCCATCCTTCTGAAAGGCTTCCACAGAGACCTCACCGAAGGCAGATTGGGGCTGAGGCAGCGCTAATTCCTCCGGCCGCGTAACGGTATAATGCAGGTCGATGATGGACGAGGTGACCGCTTTCTGGAATATCCGATCCGTCAGTGCTTCAAACTGTGCCTGTGCCTCGGGATCCACAGGATGATCTTTCTCTGCCCCAGGCTGGCGTTCATCCGGTCCTGCCGCTGAGCCGGCATTCCCGGTTAGTTTTCCTCCATCCGGCCCGCCAAGGGACAGCCCGCACCCAGTGAGCAGCAGAAAGGCGAGAGAGAAAAGAAAGAAAAAATAAGCCGCTGACTTTCGAAAAGTAAGTGGCACAGGTTTCCAGCCTCCGAATCCCTTTTTGGAAAGAGGCGGCGTCAGTTTTATGCAATTCAATCGTTCCATATCGTGTCCTCCGAATTATTTGGAGCGTCTTCAGGCCAATCAAGTCACCTAAATTGCTCGAATCGAAAATCCGCTATTAGTATAAAGCATATTCTGGAAAAACACAAGTTAGTCGGTTTCTTTTCGTTTTTCTCATTTTCATACAGAAATGTTTTTTTTAGGGGAGCTAAGGATTTGGTCAGAACCAGACATTTAACGGATCATGGAGAAAACCGCCGGGATCCAGTGAGAGAGTCCGGCCTGCCGGACTCTGCTCGCCAGTTACCATTACATTAATGATTTTTGATGATGATGCTTACTCGCTTATAGATTAATGTGGTAATCACTGCCACCAGCGTCCCCTTCAGCAGGTTAAAAGGCACTACCGCCAGAAGCATAAAAGTCAACAGGCTGTTGATGCTGGGATTTACCGCGCTCCCCATCTCCACCAGCGCGTCAATGGGCATATGAAAGGCTTTGGCATAAGCTGGCAGCATGATGTAGGTATTGGTAATGCAGGCCACAATGATCATAACCAGCACGCCCAGGGCCATCCCAGCCATAGCAGAGCCCCGGCTTTTCTTGCGCTGATACACCAGTGCGGCAGGAATGCACAGAGAGCAGGCCTGAACCCAGTTGGAAAACTCCCCAACTCCGGCAGTCTGGGTGCCTCGCAGCACCAGAGAGATGAGAATCTTTAAGGCGGCAATCACCCCGCCAGCCCAGGGCCCCATGGCGAAAGCGCCGATTAATACCGGGACATCGCAGAAGTCCAGTTTATAAAAGGGCGGGGCAAAGGGCACCGGCATTTGGATGTACATCAGCACACCGGACAGAGCCCCGAACATGGCCATCAGCACCATATTTTTCGTTGTCATCAGTTTCCGTTCTTGTTTTGCAGCAAGTTCCATCGTAAATCCTCCTTCAATCTTCCATAAAATTGTCCGTGCAAGAGGGCTTTGACGCAGCAGAATCGGTTTAAAGAACAATAAAATGCCCTGGAAGCAATATCCAGGGCATGTATGATATCAACCGAAAAAAACCACAATCTTCTCTCATCCAGACTATACTGTCGGTCCCGGAATCCCACCGGATCAGCTGGCCAGAATACACGCTGACACAGGTCGCGGACTATACCGCCGGTAGGGAATTGCACCCTGCCCTGAAGAACTGTATTTCTATTTCATTATAGGGGGGTTTATGCGGTCTGTCAAGAAAATTTTTGGCCTTTTCCGGGGCGAGTATCTCCGCCGGGTATGCGCCTGCACCTCCCCAGGCTTTTACAACAAACAAAAGCTCTGGTTAAACCGCAAGCCCACCCACGAAGAGCATGCAACTTTCCCACTCCAGGGAACGAAGCACAGAAAGAGGAGCAAGCCAAAAAAAACTGGTAAAGTCAAGGAAAATGGTATATAATGTAACTATCCGGCGAATCCTTTCCCGCCAAATTTTTGACAGGGGGAAGCGGGGAGACCGCCGGATCAAGGACAAGTTTAGGAGGAAACCATGCTTACACTAGAGAACATATCGTTTGATGTGGCGGAGGAACGGGGAGAGAGGGAGATTATTAAGAACCTTAGCCTGACCATAGATGAGGGAAAATTCGTGGTGATTACCGGCCCCAACGGAGGGGGGAAATCTACTTTGGCAAAGCTGATTGCCGGGATCGAGAAACCTTCCGGAGGCCGGATCTATTTCGGTGGGGAGGACATCACCGAGAAAAGCGTGACTGAACGGGCCAATGGGGGAATCAGTTTTGCCTTCCAGCAGCCGGTGCGGTTTAAAGGGATTCAGGTCCTGGATCTGTTACGGTTAGCGGCAAAGGAGAATCTGTCGGCGGCGGATGCCTGCAAGTATCTTTCCGAGGTAGGCTTATGCGCCAAGGATTACATTAACCGGGAGGTGAACGCCAGCCTGTCCGGCGGGGAGCTAAAGCGGATCGAGATTGCCACTGTTCTGGCACGCCGCTCCAGGCTGTCAGTGTTCGACGAGCCGGAGGCTGGCATAGACCTGTGGAGCTTTCAGAATCTGATCCAAGTTTTTGAGCGGATGCAGGAGATGACCAATGGTTCAATTCTGATTATTTCCCATCAGGAGCGGATTTTAAATATTGCCGATGAGATTGTGGTGATTGCCGACGGGCAGATTACCAAGCAGGGAAGCCGGGAGGAGATCCTTCCGGAGATTTTGGGCACTGCCTCAGCGGTGGATGCCTGCAGCGCATTTTACCGGGGAGGTGAGAAGAAATGATAGATGAAATCCAGAAAACATTGCTGGCCCAGGTGGCGGATCTGCATCAGGTCCCGGAGGGCGCTTACAATATCCGGGCCAACGGCGCTATGGCCGGGCGGAACACCACGGCCAATATTGACATTGTTTCCAAGGAGGACGGCAGCGGGATTGATATCTATATTAAGCCAGGCACCAGGAAGGAGAGTGTGCATATCCCGGTAGTCTTAAGTGAAAGCGGGCTGACGGAGACCGTGTACAATGATTTCCATGTCGGCGCGGATGCAGATGTGGTGATTATTGCTGGCTGCGGTATTCACAACTGTGGAGAACAGAGCTCAGAGCACAGCGGCCTCCACCGATTCTTCCTGGAAAAGAATGCGAAAGTGCGGTATGTGGAGAAGCATTATGGCAGTGGCGAGGGAACGGGGGAGCGGATTATGAATCCCAAGACCCAGGTTACCATGGAGGAGAACAGCTACATGGAGTTGGAGACCACCCAGATTAAGGGGATTGACTCTACGGACCGTTCCACTGAGGCAAAGCTGGCGGCTGGGGCGAAGCTGATTATCCGGGAGCGCCTTTTAACCCATGGGGATCAAAAAGCGGTGAGCCGGTTTGAGGTCAGCCTAAATGGGGAAGATTCCAGCGCCAATGTGATCTCCCGCTCTGTGGCCAAGGAGCGATCGGAGCAGACCTTCATTTCCAGGATTAATGGCAATGCCAGGTGCGCCGGCCATACAGAGTGCGACGCCATCATCATGGATCAGGCGAAGATCTCAGCTGTGCCGGAGCTGACAGCTAATGATCCGGATGCTGCGCTG
The DNA here is from genome assembly GCA_949740725.1 of uncultured Lachnospiraceae bacterium. Classification (GTDB taxonomy): domain Bacteria; phylum Bacillota; class Clostridia; order Lachnospirales; family Lachnospiraceae; genus Caccovicinus. The sequence continues at coordinate 6,007 of CATJIO010000168.1, forward strand.
ATACATGAGGCCGCCATCGGAAAGATCGCCGGGGAGCAGATCATTAAGCTAATGACTCTAGGATTGACCGAGGAGGAGGCGGAAGCTCAGATTGTTAATGGGTTTTTAAAATAGAAAATTCATACTTTCTCTGGAAAAGAGATACACTATCCTTAAAGAGCATAAGAAGGATGTTTTTGTGTGGAAGACCAAAAACTGGAAAGCCTTTTAAATCTTGCATTGGATGCGACACAAGAGGAACGGGAAAAATCACCGAATTTGGAGATCGGATACGAGAAGGCGGAGAAAACCTGGGAGCTGATTGTGCGGTATTCCGGCAGCCTTCAGGAGGTGTACGCTCTCGGAATCCGCGGAGAAGAGCTGTTAGGAGGCTATGCCATCCTATGGGTCCCTGAGAGCCTGATTGCAGGAGTCAGCAGTTTTCCGCAGATAGAATATATCGAGAAACCAAAGAGGCTGTTTTTCGCTGTTTCCCAGGCGAAGGCAGCCTCTTGCCTTATCCAGATGCAGGGGGAGATGGGGCTGAGCGGCCGGGGGATCCTGGTAGCGATACTGGATTCAGGCATCGACTACTTCCACCAGGACTTCCGGAATGAGGACGGCAGCACCAGGATCCTGGCGCTGTGGGATCAGGGCTTGGGAGAGATCTATGAAAAGGAGGCCATCGATCGGGCTTTACAGGAGCCCACCAGGAGTGAGGCTCTCCGGCTGGTACCTTCCGTGGACACAAGCGGGCATGGCACAGCAGTGGCTGGAATTGCTGCCGGGAACGGCCGGGAAAGCGGCGGGCTGTACCGGGGTGTGGCCTATGAGAGCCAGCTTTTGGTGGTAAAGCTGGGAACAGCGGAGGCAGAGGGCTTTCCCAGGACCACTCAGCTGATGCGGGCACTGGATTTCGTGGTCCGGCGGGCGGCAGAGATGAGGATGCCGGTGGCGGTGAATATCAGTTTCGGCAATACTTACGGCTCCCATGATGGGACCAGCCTTCTGGAGACCTTTATCGATGTGGCTGCAGGGTATGGGAGGAATGTCATCGTAGCCGGCACAGGCAATGAGGGGAGCGCCGGCGGCCATACAGCCGGGGTGTTGGCCGCTGACCGGAGTGAGGAAATCCTCCTTTCCGTGGCCCCTTATGAAACAGGCTTTAGCGTGCAGTTGTGGAAAACTTTTCCGGATCGATTCCAGGTTACGTTAATGGCCCCTTCCGGGGAGCGACTGGGGCCATTTCAGGAAACGCTGGGGACGCATCGGTATGTTTACCAGGATACTTGGATACTGGTCTATTACGGGGAACCCAGTCCATACAGCCAGGCCCAGGAGATTTACATGGACTTTATTCCTAAAGAAAGCTACGTAAACAGTGGGATCTGGAGAATTATTCTGGAACCGGTAAAGGTGGTTACCGGGCAATATGACTTGTGGCTTCCCTCTCAGGGAGTGCTCAACCCTTCTACTCGTTTTTTAGCCGCCGTGCCGGAGACTACCCTTACCATCCCCTCTACGGCCAGCAAGGTGATCTCGGTGGGGGCATATGATCCCTCCTATTTATCTTACGCGGATTTCTCTGGAAGGGGGTATACCAGGCTGGGACAGGTAAAGCCAGACCTGGCGGCTCCGGGAACGAATATTGTTACTGTCTCTTCGCAGGGGGGATATGGGCCAGTAACGGGGACTTCCTTCGCCGCCCCATTTGTCACCGGGACAGCGGCTCTCCTGATGGAGTGGGGAATTGTCAGAAATAATGACCCTTATTTGTACGGCGAAAAAGTAAAGGCCCGCCTCAAACGAGGTGCCAGACAGCTTCCTGGGTTGGCAGAATGGCCAAATCGGGAGTTTGGATACGGAGTTTTATGCGGTGCTGACAGTATTTTATAAATTTTTTTCAAAAATATTGTTTTTTTCTATTATATCGACCGCACAGACGGCAATTTTCGACTAAACTAAGGGAAAGGAGAGATTGTACTATGAACATTAACGAAGCAACCATTACTCGTATTCGTACTCTGAGCAAAGCTCAGAGGCTGTCCATGTACGAATTGGCGTACAAAACCGGGATGCCGCCCTCTACCGTGAAAAGTATTATGAATGGAAAGAGTAAAAACCCCGGAATCGTGAACATTAAGAAAATTGCAGAGGGCCTGGGTCTGTCCATTCGGGAGTTTTATGATGATGATATTTTTGATAATCTGGAACAGGACGAGTGAGGGACAAAGGTAAAAACTGGCTGACGGAGCCCGGGACTGGGGGCGCGTCAGCCAGTTTTCTTTTTTTGCTGGAAGTTTTTTGGAAAAAACAGAAAACAGTACATTTCATCGAAAAATTGTGATATAATCCATGGTGAGAATACAACCTTAGGGCGTGAAGCGCAGCAAAAAACGGTTAGGAAAGACATATCGAACAGAGGGGAGGTATCTGCATGATAATCCGGGAGCGCACAGAACAGCTGGAAGAGGCTTATTTAAGTCCTTTTGCGTCCCACAGCATCCGCACGAGAGGACGTAGCCAGCCAGAGGAGCCCTGCGATATCCGTCCGGTGTACCAAAGAGATCGGGATCGGATTCTCCACAGTAAATCCTTTCGGCGGCTTAAGCATAAGACACAGGTTTTTTTGTCTCCAGAGGGAGATCATTACCGCACCCGCTTAACCCATACTTTGGAGGTGTCCCAGATTGCCAGGACGATCTCCAAGTCTCTTCGGTTAAACGAGGATCTGACAGAAGCTATTGCCTTGGGCCATGACCTGGGCCATACGCCCTTTGGCCACTCCGGGGAGTACGTGCTGAATCAGATCTGCCCGGAGGGATTCAGCCACTACAAGCAGAGCGTGCGGGTGGTGGAACGACTGGAAAAGAATGGAAAAGGTTTAAATCTCACCTGGGAGACCCGGGACGGGATCTTAAATCACAGAACCAGCGGCAGCCCTTCTACCTTAGAGGGCGGAGTGGTCCGGCTGTCGGATAAGATCGCCTACATTAATCACGACATTGATGATGCCATCCGGGCAAGGCTGTTTGTGGAGGAAGAGCTGCCTGCAAGGTATACAGACATTCTGGGACATAGTGTCCGGGAGCGTCTGAATTTGATGATACACGACATTATACGGAGCAGCACGGATAAGCCGCAGATTTCCATGACTCCGGGGATGGAGGAGGCCATGAAGGGGCTGCGCTCCTGGATGTTTGAGCATGTATACTGCAGCGATATCCCGAAGGCAGAGGAGGCAAAGGCTCAGCAGCTGATTGTCTTCTTGTATGAATATTACTGCAGCCATGTGGATCGGCTCCCGGAAGAGTTCCTGGTGATGATGGAACAGGGGGAGAAGAAGGAGCGGGTGGTCTGCGACTACATAGCCGGGATGAGCGACCGGTATGCCATAGATATGTTTGAGGAATTATTTGTGCCAAAGGCATGGAACGTATAATTATTGGAAAGAAAGGAAGATTTCATGCGCTATCCGGAAGAAGTGATTGAAGAGGTTCGGATGAGGAATGACATCGTGGATGTGATATCCGGATATGTGAAGCTTCAGAAAAAGGGGGGCAATTACTTCGGCCTATGTCCCTTCCATAATGAAAAGTCCCCTTCCTTTTCCGTGTCTCCGGGGAAGCAGATGTACTACTGCTTTGGATGCGGCGCAGGAGGGAATGCCATTACCTTTGTGATGGAATATGAGAATTATACCTTCAGCGAGGCGCTGAAATACCTGGCGGACCGGGCGGGGATAACCTTGCCAGAGCAGGAGTACAGCAGAGAAGCCAGGGCTAAAGAGGAGCGAAAAAAGACGCTGCTGGAGATCAATAAGTTGGCGGCCAATTACTTTTATTACCAGCTGAAGCAGCCTCAGGGAAAGGTTGGATACGATTATTTACGAAAACGGCAGCTGAGCGATGACACTATCCGCCGTTTTGGGCTGGGGTTTGCCAATAAGGTCAGTGATGATCTGTATCGATACCTGAAAAGCAGGGGCTATGAGGACAGCATATTAAAGGAGACCGGCCTGGTGACTGTGGAGGAGCGGGGTGGCCGGGATAAGTTCTGGAACCGGGTGATGTTTCCCATTATGGATGTAAACAACCGGGTTATCGGCTTCGGCGGCCGGGTAATGGGGGATGGGACGCCCAAATATTTAAATTCTCCGGAGACCAGGCTCTTTGACAAAAGCCGGAATCTCTTTGGATTAAACTATGCCAGAACTTCCAGAGAGAAGTTTTTATTGATCTGCGAGGGCTATATGGACGTGATTGCCCTGCACCAGGCTGGCTTTACCAATGCGGTGGCCTCTCTGGGAACGGCATTTACCAGCCAGCATGGGGTACTTTTAAAGCGGTACACCGACCAGGTGATCCTGACCTATGACAGCGACGAGGCGGGGGTAAAGGCAGCTCTTCGAGCGATTCCCATTCTAAAGGAAGTGGGGATATCCATTAAAGTACTAGACATGAAGCCTTATAAGGATCCGGATGAGTTTATCAAACAGCTGGGCCCAGAGAGTTTTCGTGAGCGGATCGCCCAGGCCAAGAATAGCTTTCTCTTTGAGATCCAGGTCTTAAGTAGCCAGTATGCTATGGAGGATCCAGAGCAAAAGACGAAATTTTACCAGGAGACCGCCAGAAGGCTTTTGGATTTTCCAGAGGCCTTAGAGCGGGATAATTATATCCAGGCAGTGTCAAGGGAACATGTTATCCCTTACGAGGATCTGCGGCGTTTGGTGAACCAGATGGGAAGCCGTTTGGCGCCGGGAAGCCGCCCTGTGGCGTCGCAAGGCAGGGGAGATGGAGAGAAAAGGAAGCGGGAGAAGAAGGATAAGGAAGAGGGGACCAGGCAGTCCCAACGGCTTCTGCTTACCTGGCTGATCGAGAATCCTGACTTGTTCGAAAAGACAGCGGGAATCATCTCAGCAGATGATTTCATTGAGCCTCTGTACCACAAGGTGGCGGAGATGGTTTTTGAAAGCCATGATCAGGGAAAGGTGAACCCGGCGGCTATCTTAAACCATTTTATTAACGATGAAGAGGAGTATCGGGAGGTGGCTCTATTGTTTCATGCCAGCCTGAAGGAATCCCTGAGCAATGAGGAACAGAAGAAGGCATTTTTAGAAACTGTGGTGAAGGTGAAAAAGAACCGTCTGGACCGGGACAGCAGGCAGGCGCAGGATATTAGGGAGCTGCAGCGGATCATCAAGGAACAGGCGGCCCTGGGCAGCCTGCATATTTCTCTGGATTGAGGAGAGAATAAGGTCAGTAGTATGCTGCCTGCTGGGAACAGCCCGACAGGGAGGTGAACAGCGACAACGAAGGTGGATGAAGGGATGGGAAGCATGGAAGAGAGGGCGGAGGTTTTTGAAAATAAGCTTGCGGGGCTGTTGGATGCTGCGAAAAAGAAAAATTATGTCCTTGAAATCAAGGAAATAAAGGATCACTTTTTGCCGGAGAGTTTAAGCGGGGAGCAGTGGGACCAGATTTACGAATATCTGGAAAGCCAGCGTGTGGATATTCTCCAGACTGCGGGGGAAGAGCTGGATATGGAAGCTGAGCTTTTCGCCCAGGAGCAGATGGAGGCAGAGGAAGAGATTGATATGGAGAATATCGATCTTTCGATCCCTGAGGGGGTTAGCCTGGAGGATCCAGTGCGGATGTATTTAAAAGAAATTGGGAATATTCCCCTTCTCACCCCGGAGGAGGAGCTCCAGCTGGCCAAACAGACGCATCTGGGAGATAACCGGGCAAGGAAGCGGCTTGCGGAGGCAAACCTCCGCCTGGTGGTCAGTATAGCTAAGCGGTATGTAGGGCGTGGAATGCAGCTTTTAGACTTGATCCAGGAGGGAAATCTAGGCTTAATCAAAGCAGTGGAAAAGTTTGACTATACCAAGGGATATAAGTTCAGCACCTATGCAACCTGGTGGATTCGCCAGGCGATCACCCGTTCCATCGCGGATCAGTCCAGGACCATCCGGATTCCGGTGCATATGGTGGAGACCATCAACCGTCAAATCCGGGTATCCCGCCAGCTTCTCCAGGAACTGGGACGTGAGCCTTCCATGGAGGAGATCGGGGAGAAAATGGAGATTTCCCCAGAGCGGGTGCGAGAGATCATCAAGATATCCCAGGATCCGGTTTCCCTAGAGACTCCGGTAGGAGAGGAGGAGGACAGCCATCTGGGAGATTTTATCCAGGACGATCATGTGCTGGTGCCCACGGATGCCGCTGCGTTTACCCTGCTTCATGAACAGCTGATGGAGGTGTTGGACACGCTTAGCGAACGGGAACAGAAGGTGCTGAAGCTTCGATTTGGTTTAGAGGATGGAAGGCCCAGGACACTGGAAGAGGTGGGTAAGGAGTTCAGCGTGACCAGAGAGCGCATTCGCCAGATTGAGGCAAAGGCTCTGCGGAAGCTCCGCCATCCCAGCCGTAGCAGGAAGCTGAGGGATTACCTGGATTGAGGTGAAGATGATGAAAAGGAGCGGGAAGGGATGAAATTATCGAAACGGCTGGAGCTGGTGGCCTCCATGGTCCCGGCGGGGAGCCGGATAGCCGATATCGGGACGGACCATGGGTATATTCCTATTACTTTAGTGGAGCGGGGGATCTGCCCATCGGCTATCGCCATGGATGTGGGAACAGGGCCCTTGGCCCGGGCCCAGGCTCACATCCGGGATCGGGGACTGGAAGGAAGGATTTCCACCCGGATCAGCGACGGCATGGCAAAGCTGAAGCCTGGGGAGGCGGATGCGGTGGTCCTGGCCGGGATGGGCGGGGAGCTGGTAATACATATTTTGGAAGGCGGACGGCATCTTTGGGGGGATGTGGAAGCATTTATTCTTTCTCCTCAATCAGATCTGGAAAAAGTGCGGCGCTATCTGGAGAAAAATGATTTCCAGATCCAAAAGGAAGACATGGTATGGGATGAGGGGAAATATTATACAGTGATGCTGGCGGTGAGAGGAGTTGGCGGGGGAAAGGGGCCGGCTGGATCTAACCCCTGGTGGTATCGCTATGGAAGATACCTCATCCAACAGAATCATCCGGTGCTGAGCTTCTTTTTAGAAAAGGAGAAGGGCCGGGTGGAGGAGATCTTGGAGAGGTTGGAAGGGCAAAATACAGCAGGGGCGGAGGCGGCCAGAGAAGGTCTGACAGAGGAGCTCCGCCAGATTAAGGAGGCACAGAATGAAATGCGGGGAAATTATCGGGATACTGGAGCGGCTGGCGCCAGAGTCCATGGCCATGGATTGGGATAATCCGGGCCTTTTGGTCGGGCGGCAGGATAAGGAGGTAAGACGAATCTACCTGGCATTGGATGCCACTGATCCCATTGTAGAGGATGCCATCAGGCAGGAGGCGGATCTGCTGCTCACCCATCATCCCCTGATCTTTAAGCCCTTAAAGAGGATTAATGACAGGGATTTCATTGGGAGGAGACTTTTAAGCCTTATGGAGCACGGCATTGCCTGCTATGCCATGCATACCAATTTTGACAGCGCCCCGGGCTGTATGGCCGATTTGGCGGCGAATCGGCTGAGGCTGGACCATCAGGCGGTGCTGGAGGTCACAGGGGAGAGGGATGGCATCCCTTACGGCATAGGGAAGATGGGAGAGCTGCCGGAGGAGATCTCCTTAAGAGAGCTTGCCGTGCAGGTGAAGCAGGCCTTTGGGTTGTCCTTTGTCACTGTGTATGGAGATCTGGAAGGGAAGGTGCGGCGCTGCGCCATCTCCCCAGGCTCCGGGGGAAGTATGATTGCCCCGGCGGTGAGGCAGGGCATGGATGTGCTGGTAACCGGGGACATCGGCCACCACGAAGGGATCGACAGCGTGGCATCCCAGATGGCGGTGATCGACGGGGGGCATTATGGCCTGGAACACATCTATATGGATTTTATGGAGGGCTATTTAACGAAGGCCCTTGGATCGGAGGTGTCGATTATCCAGGCGCCGCCGGCCTTTCCTGCAGCGGCGCTCTAGCTCTAGTGTGCTGGCGCAGGGGATAATCATTAGGAGACTGAGGAGGGATTTTGTGATTAAACTAACCATTAACGGCGCGAACAGGGAATATCCTTATGGAACCACATGGCTGACGGTAGCCCAGGAGTATCAACAAGGCTATCAGGACGATATCTTGCTAGTCCAGGTGGATGGAAAGCTTCAGGAGCTTCACCGGAAAGTGAAGGAATGCGCCAGCTTAAACTTTATCACGGCCAGGGACAGCGCAGGGAAACTGACCTACCGGAGAAGCGTGAAATTTTTGATGCTGAAGGCCTTTTACGAGGTAGCGGGGGGAGAACATGTCCGGAAGCTGACGGTGGATTTTTCTATTGGCAATGGCTTTTTCGTGGAGCCGGAGATTGATTTTCCTCTGACCGAGGAATTCTTAGGCCAGGTGAAGGCAAAGATGGAGGAATATGTGGCCCAGCGTATCCCCATCATGAAGCGAAGCATACATACGGACGAGGCGGTGGAGCTGTTCCACAAGCACGGGATGTTCGACAAAGAGCGTTTGTTCCGCTACCGCCGCGTCTCCAATATGAATATCTACAGTATTGGCAGTTTTGAGGACTATTTCTATGGGTATATGGTGCCCAATACAGAGTACTTAAAATATTTTGACCTGGTGCTGTACCACAGCGGATTTGTGCTGGTATTCCCAGGGAAGGATCCTAAGGTGGTGGAGCCCTTCAGCCCCCGAGATAAGCTGTTCTCTGTGCTGAAGGATACCTCCGACTGGGGACGGCGGCTTGATCTGGCGGATGTGGGCGGTTTAAATGACCGGATTTCCCAGGGGAAGGCCAGCGAGATGATGTTGATCGAGGAAGCGCTGATGGAGAAGAAGATCGGGGAGATCGCCGGGGAGATCGCCTCCAGAAAGACGGCAAAGCTGGTGATGATCGCTGGCCCCTCCTCCTCCGGAAAGACTACCTTTTCTCACAGGCTCAGCATTCAACTGATGGCCCTGGGGTTAAAGCCTCATCCCATTGCTGTGGATAACTATTTCGTCAACCGGGAGAACAGTCCCAGAGATGAGAAGGGCGAATATGATTATGAAGCCCTGGCATGTATCGATGTGGAGCAGTTTAATCAGGATATGACCCGGCTTCTGGCCGGAGAGCGGGTAGAGCTTCCCTCTTACAATTTCATCACTGGAGAGCGGGAGTACAAGGGGGATTATCTTACTCTGGGGCCAGGGGAGCTTCTGGTGATCGAAGGCATCCACTGTCTGAACGACGCCTTGTCCTACTCTCTTCCCAAAGAGAATAAGTTCAAGATCTATATCAGCGCGCTAACCGCCTTAAATATTGATGAGCACAACCGGGTTCCCACCACAGACGGGCGGTTGATCCGCCGGATGGTACGAGACGCCAGGACCAGAGGAGCCTCCGCCAGGGATACTATTCACCGGTGGGATTCAGTGCGCAGAGGGGAGGAGAATAATATCTTTCCGTACCAGGAGGAGGCGGACGCCATGTTTAACTCTGCCTTGGTTTACGAGCTGGCGGTGCTGAAGCAGTATGCAGAGCCGCTGCTGTTCGGGATTCCCAAGAATTGCCCGGAGTATGTGGAGGCGAAGAGACTGTTAAAGTTCCTGGATTATTTCCTGGGAGTCAGCAGCGAGGATGTGCCGAAGAATTCCATTGTCCGGGAGTTCATTGGCGGGAGCTGCTTTAGGGTATAATTTGACAAAGAAAATAATCTGTGATAAGCTAAGCGTGTTTGAGTAAGGCAAATGGCCGCTGCTGCGATACCGAAAGGCCGCAGGAGAGGAAAGTCCGGGCTTCACAGGGCAGGATGCCAGATAACGTCTGGTGGAGGCGACTCCAAGGAA
>CATJIO010000169.1 GCA_949740725.1 uncultured Lachnospiraceae bacterium
GTTCTTCTGGATCGCAGTTTGTATCGCAGATACCGATCAATGGGATCCCTAATGTGTGCGCTTCCTGTACGCAGATTCTTTCTTTCTTGGGGTCAACGATAAAGATTGCATCTGGAATCCGCTTCATTTCTTTGATTCCGCCGAGGTTCTTCTCTAATTTTTCCCACTCTTTTTTCAGTGCGATTACTTCTTTTTTGGGGAGCACGTCGAATGTGCCGTCCTCTGCCATGGTTTCAATGGCCTTAAGCCTTGCAATACGGCTCTGGATGGTCTTAAAGTTGGTAAGCATGCCGCCTAACCATCTCTCATTTACATAGAACATCCCACATCTCTCGGCTTCTGTCTTAATTGCGTCCTGAGCCTGCTTCTTGGTTCCCACAAACAGGATAGTGCCGCCCTCTGCCGCAATGTCAGCGATAGCCTTGTAGGCCTCGTCCACCTTGCCTACAGACTTCTGTAAGTCGATGATATAGATGCCGTTTCTCTCGGTGTAGATGTAGGGAGCCATTTTAGGGTTCCATCTTCTTGTCTGGTGGCCGAAATGCACACCTGCTTCCAACAGCTGCTTCATAGAAATTACACTCATGTCTTTTCCTCCATTTGGTTTTTGCTCCCCTTACGGGGGCTTTTCTTCCGTCTGCTTCTCATGCTTCCCGGACGACCCGACAGAAATCGCCTCACACCAACCCATCTTGTACTGCTGCAAAGGGCTCACGGCCAATTTCCTGTAGCTTCTCTGCCTGGCACCTGTCCAAAGGAATCCGCAGACGTGTTTACTTTTGCCAACTGTAGCAGTATATCACAAAAAAAGCCGCTTGACAAGCGGCTTTTCATATAATCGAAAAATAATCTTAAACATTTGTTTCTATTCACATACGTTCCCAGCAACCAGCAAAAATCCATTCTCTTTTCTGGGTAGGTTCCTACTTCCCGTCTGCCTTGATGCTCTTTAATTCGTCAAATACAACATCATTTAATACCTTGATGTAGGTGCCCTTCATACCGGAGGAGCGGGATTCGATAACCCCGGCGCTCTCAAACTTCCTGAGGGCATTTACGATGACCGATCGGGTGATGCCCACCCGATCCGCGATCTTGCTGGCCACCAGAATCCCCTCATTACCGTCCAGCTCCTCGAAGATATGGGTAATGGCCTCCAGTTCAGAAAAAGACAGCGTGCTGATAGCAGACTTTACTATCTGAATCTTCCTGCTCTCCTCTGCATTCTCCTCATTCACTGAGCGCATCATCTCCAGGCCCACCACGGTGGTTCCGTATTCGCTTAAAATGATATCATCAATATCATACTGGAAATCACATTTATAAATAAACAAGGTTCCCAGACGCTCGCCGGCAATGTCGATGGGCGTAATAATCGCCTGGTACTTCTTTACATTCTCTTCCGCGAAGCCAAGGGTCGCCAAATTTACATTTTCCTTGGTTGACAAAACGCTGAGCAGACGCTCATTCAGCATCTTATCCACATGGCCCCCTACCTTATCATCAATCAGTTCCTCAATCTCGTCCACTCCCGGCCATATGCTGACCCCCAGCACCTTGCCCTTCTTGCTGATCACAAGGATATTGGATAATAATATCTCGCTGAGCACTCTGCAAATGTCATTAAACACTACTTTATGAGAATTATTATTATGCAATAATTTATTTATTTTCCTAGTTTTATCAAGTAACTGTACACTCATATTCAAATCCTCCTGATCACTTTCGGACACCTTTGAAACAATTTTGCATTCTGGCTAAATTGTATCATAAATTTCTATCTGTAACAAGAGTTTTTGGAAGATTTTTCTTTTCTTTGTTACTGCTTGCATTCCTGGCAATTCATATCCAGAAAAGGCTGTGCTGGACTAAGGCTGATCCATGCTGTGACCGCACTGCTCGTTGGAACACAGGAGTTTATTGCCCTTTTCCACCATGAGGGATCCGCATTCTGGGCATTTCTCCTTGGAAGGCTTCTGCCAGGACATAAAGTCACACTCTGGATTATTCTCGCATCCGTAATAGCGCCTTCCCTTTTTCGTCTTCTTAATGACCAGTTCTTTCCCGCACTTGGGGCATGGCACTCCAATTTTTTCCAGATAAGGCTTCGTATTCTTGCATTCCGGAAAGCCGGGGCATGCCAGGAATTTCCCGTGAGGCCCATATTTGATCACCATATTCCGGCCGCAGAGCTCACACAGCTCATCCGTCACCTCATCTGCAATGGTCACTGATTCCAGCTCCTCCTCTGCCTTGGATACCGCTTCTTCCAAATCCGGATAAAAATTGCTTACCACGGTTTTCCACTCCACTGAGCCGTCTCCCACCTTATCCAGGAGAAATTCAAGATTCGCCGTAAAGTCTTTATCCACAATGCTGGAAAAGCACTGCTTCATCATCCGGTTGACCACTTCTCCCAGCTCCGTTACGTAAAGATTTTTATTCTCCTTGGTCACATACCTCCTGGCCAGAATGGTCGTAATGGTCGGCGCATAGGTGCTAGGACGCCCGATCCCCTGTTCCTCCAGGGCCTTCACCAGGGACGCTTCTGTATAATGGGCCGGGGGCTGAGTAAAGTGCTGCGCCTCTCTAAGCTCCTCCAGCTTAAGACCCATTCCCTTCTCCAACTTCCCTAATGACCGGCTCTCCTCTTCCTTCTCCTCGTCCTGGACATAGACGGTCATAAATCCGTCAAAGGCTAGTTTCGACGCAGTCAAGGTAAAGAGATACTCCCCAGCGCCCACCTTCACCGAGGTGGTCTCGTACACTGCCTGCTCCATCCGGCTGGCAGTAAAACGTTTCCAAATTAGCTGGTACAGCCGGAATAAATCCCTGGCCAGGGAATCCTTCACCGTGGCTGGCGTCAAGGCGATGTTGGTGGGACGGATGGCTTCGTGAGCGTCCTGTATCTTGCCTCCTGCCTTCTTCCCATTCTCCTCCTTAGCCACATATGCCTGGCCAAAATGCTCTTCAATATATGCCCGGGCTGCCATGTGGGCCTCCTCAGCGACTCTGGTGGAATCGGTACGCAGATAGGTAATCAGGCCTACGGTTCCGTGCCCTTTCACATCCACCCCTTCATACAGCTGCTGCGCCAGGCGCATGGTCTTCTGGGTGGAGAAGTTTAGGACCTTCGATGCTTCCTGCTGCAAGGTGCTGGTGGTAAAAGGAATTGGCGCTTTCTTCGTCCGCTCCCCATTCTTCACCTCTTCCACCACATAGGGCTGCCCTTCCAGGCCATGTTGAATCTGATTCAGCTCCTCTTTATTGGTAATCGGAAGCTTCCCCTTTTTCGTGCCGTAGAACTTGGCTGTAAAAGGCTTCTTTAAGCCATCTAAGGTAAGATCGGCCTCCAATGTCCAATATTCCTCCGGAATAAAGGCATTGATCTCGTCCTCTCTATCGCAGATCATACGCAAAGCCACCGACTGCACCCGTCCGGCGCTCAATCCCCTCTTCACCTTTGCCCACAGCAGAGGGCTGATCCGGTATCCCACCATCCGGTCCAACATCCTCCTGGCCTGCTGGGCATTGACCAGATCCATATCGATCTCCCGGGGATTTTTAATGGAATTTTTCACTGCGTTTTTGGTGATTTCATTAAAGCTGATCCGATAAACCTGTTTGTCCTGCACCTCATCCAGCTTCAGAGCCTTCATCAAATGCCAGGAAATGGCCTCTCCTTCCCGGTCCGGGTCCGTAGCCAGGTAAATTTTATCCGCCTTCTTTACCTCCTTCCGCAGCTTTGCCAGGATATCTCCCTTACCGCGGATTGTAATATACTTTGGTTCAAAGTTATTCTCAGCGTCAAATCCCAGCTGGCTTTTGGGCATATCTCGGACATGCCCATTGGAAGCATCCACCTCATAATTCGCGCCTAAAAATTTTTTAATCGTCTTCACCTTAGCCGGTGACTCCACAATCACTAAACTGTTTGCCATATTGACTCCTTAGGAAAGCTTTCTGCCATAATAATTTCCCCCTGTGCGCTGAATCAGTCCGCTAAGCTCCAACTCCAGCAGAATCATCATGCACTCGCTCAAGGGCAATCCGCTTTGATTTACAATATCTTCCAGATGCTTCGGCTGTAAATCGATGAAACTATACAACATTTTTTCCTTCTTTGCAAGTCCCTTCTCACTTTTTTCATGAAGACTTAATTTTTTCTCGAACTTTATTCCAAAAAATTCCAGTATATCCCCCGGACCATTTACCAAGGATGCTCCGGTCTGAATCAGCTCATTGCAGCCCTGGCTGCCTGGATCGGTGATCCTTCCTGGCAGGGCGAACACATCCTTTCCCTGCTCCAGAGCAAGGCCCACCGTAATCAGGGATCCGCTCTTTTTTCTTGCCTCGACCACGAAAACCCCGTCAGATAACCCGCTGATAATTCGGTTGCGGACAGGGAAATTCCTGGCCCTGGGAGGTTCCCCCAGGCAAAACTCGGAGATCATCCCGCCGGACTTCACCACCCGTTCGAACAATCCATAATTTTCCCTCGGATAGCAGATATTGATCCCGCAGCCCAGAATACCATAGGTGCTTCCCCCGCCCTCCAATGCCCCCGACTGTCCTGCACCGTCCACTCCGGCTGCCAGCCCGCTGATAATCTGCACTCCTTCCCTGGCCAGCTCCTTCCCGAAATACCTGGCCGCCTCCAGACCGTACTGAGTGGCATTTCTGGAACCGATAATCGCCAGAGCAGGCTGATCCTCTCTGGGAAGCTCTCCCTTGACAAAAAGGGCTGTAGGGGCATTGGCGAAAGGCCTAAGCCGCTTAGGATAAATCTCGTCCAGACAGGTAGTAAACTTTATTCCTCTGGATTCCAAACTATGATATTCCCACTGAACTTTTTGAAAATCCTTTTTCGCCCGCTCAAACCGGGCTCCTTCCTCTTCCTTCAGCAAGCCCCTCATGGCCCACTCCATTCCTTCTATATTATATATCCCTTGGAAGCTTCCGGCGTGATCCTTCATTGCCTGAATCGTCACCGGGCCAAGGAAGGGAAACTGGATGAGCCAGTAGATCACCTCATTCTCCGCCTGGACTTCCATACCCATAGTTTTCCTCCTATCCCCAATACTTTTCTTCTAGAGAGCGGTAGCTCACCGCCTCGCCAAGATGTATCTTTTTAATATTTTCCTCCCCAGCTAAGTCCGCGATGGTTCTGGCTACCTTTAAAATCTTGTGACATCCCCTGACACTGATATTCATCCGCTGATAGATCTGCTCCAAATAGGACTCCTCTTCCGGCCCCAGTGGGCAGAAGGCCTCTATCTCCTTCGCTCCCATCTCCCCGTTAAAGCGGACGCGCTGGCAATCTTTGCCTTTGGCCTTCTCTGCCCGCGGGGCTGTATCCCCTATTCTCCCCGCAAACCGGGCCGTCTGTATCTGGCGCGCCTTTGTCACACGGCTACGGATGACAGCAGAGCTTTCATTCCTCCCCTGCCTGCGAAACTCCTCGTAAGTCACTGGGGCCGCCTCCACCGTCACATCCATCCGATCCAGAATCGGCTTCGAGATCTTCCCGATATACTGCTTGATCTGCCAGGTACTACAGCGGCACCGGCTACGGTCTGGATAAAATCCACAAGGACAGGGATTCATCGCTGCTGCCACCATCACATTGGCCGGAAAAATGTAGGAGCCATAAATCCTGGAAACCGTCACCATCCGATCCTCCAGGGGCTGCCGCAGGATCTCGATGGTTCGGGCCGCGAATTCCGGAAGCTCATCCAGGAACAGCACGCCGCCGGAAGCTAAGGAGAGCTCCCCAGGCCTGGGCACTGCACCGCCTCCGGTCAGGGCCGTAGGGGTAATGGTATGATGAGGGCTGCGAAAAGGCCGCCGGGTAATCAGCGGCGTATCCTTAGGCAGCAGGCCGCAGATACTGTAAATCTTGGTGATCTCAATGCTCTCCTCCTGGCTCAGCGCTGGCAGAATGGTGGGGATCCTTCTTGCCGCCATGGTTTTCCCTGAACCGGCAGGACCGATGTAGAGGATATTGTGCCGCCCTGCCACTGCCACTTCCGTCGCCCTGCGTAAAACCGCCTGTCCGTTCAGCTCAGAAAAATCTACATCACTGGTGTCCTGGGATGCCTCTCCAAACTCTTCCCATGCCCGGCCATAGAACCTGGGAATCTCTCCTGGCTCGGTCACCATGTGGATAAACTCCTGAATGCTGTCCACCGGAATAATCTCCATCCCCTGGACAGCGCTTCCCTCCGCCGCATTGTCCCTGGGAAGGAAACAGCGTCTCAGCCCCGCCTCCTTTGCCGCCATCACCAGAGACAGCATCCCGCGAACCGGCTTCACTTCGCCATTTAATCCAAGCTCCCCCACAAGCATCCCATCTTCCAGGCCAGATCCATCCAGGATCCCGAACGCCCCCATCACAGCCGCCGCCATAGCCAGGTCATATGTGGTTCCCTCTTTCCTGGCGTCCGCCGGGGAAAGATTAATGGTAATCTTTTTCGGCTTTAAGCGGAAACCGCCATTCTTCAGCGCAGTTCGCACTCTCTCCTGCCCTTCCCTCGTCTCCCGGGAAAGGTTCCCAGTCATCACAAACCCCGGAAGCCCATCATGGACATCCGCCTCCACAGAAACGATCATCCCATCGATTCCCCATAATCCTGCACTGTTAACCCGCTGAAACATCCTGCCCTCACTCCCATATGCCAAACATACCTGGAAGCGCCGCTGTCTTCCAGAATTCCCCATTCTAATTTCCAAATTTCAAGTGTGATTTCCAATTATTTCCATTATCTTTATTATACAGGAAAATCCCGCAAACTGCAAGTCGTTTGCGGAATTTTTTCAATTTTTTTCCAAGTTCATAGCAACTGCTTTTCCCATCCATTGGTAAATATCTGCTGCTGCCTGCAGACAATTTTTCTCGATCACCAACTCATGGCGGCAACCCGGGTATAAGATCAAATCCACCTTCTCCAGGCCAGCCTTCCGGTAAGCGGCGTAGGCCTTTCTCACCCCTTTTCCATATCCTCCTACTGGATCTTCCTCCCCGGAAATCAGCAGGAGGGGCAGATCTTCGGGAATCCGCTTCTTTAGCCTGGCATCTTCAGAATCAGATACCATCCGCAGCAAATCCCCATAGCCAGAGCAGGTAAAGAGGAAACTGCAGGCCGGATCTGCCATATACCGGTCCACCTGCGCCTCGTCCGTGGAAAGCCAGTCCATAGACGTGCGAACCGGGAGGCATCTCTGATTCATCACCCGGCGGAAGAGGCTATGAGCCAGCCTGCTGCGATAATCCGCGCCGAAAATGCCGGAAAATGCCCGGGCAATCGTCATTCCTGCCTTCACCTGATAGCCCGGTTGATTTCCGGTTCCCATGAAAATCCCACCGGCCAGACCGCCACCAAAGACCGTGAGGTAACGTCTTACCATAAATGATCCCATGCTATGTCCCATCAAAAAGAAGGGAATTCCTGGGAACCTGGATTCCAGCTGCCTTCTCACTCGGTGAAGATCCTTGATTAAGAAAATATAGCCGTCCCTTTCCCCGAAGAATCCAAATTCTTCCGGGTCAGCTGCCGTTAGTCCATGTCCCAGGTGATCGTGCCCGGCCACTGCGATGCCCCGCTCCGCCAGCCAGCGTGCAAACTCCTCATAATATCCCATATGCTCGATCATTCCATGGGAAATCTGGAGCGCCATCTGGACTTCTCCCTCCGGCCTCCAGAGCACTCCGTGAAGCCTTGATCTTCCATTGCTGGATGGGACTGAAAATGTTTCCTTCCTTACCATTATTCCCTCCTAAGCCTTTACCACTATTGCGATGTCGTTCCCTTTTGTAACGTATAGGTATTCCTAATTATATCATAGATCTTCCTTGTTCGCATAGGCTTTCTCTCTGGAAGTATTTTGTAAATTGTCCTGCCGTTCCTTGTTCTCACTCCAGAGCTTCCGATACCCTGCTGGCGTCATGGCAGTAAAACTTTTAAATACCCGGCAAAAATACTGGGAATTTCCAAAACCGGTAAGATTGGCAATATCCGTCATATTCAAGTGAAAATCCCACAGCAATTCTTTTGCTTTGTTCACTCTCAATGTATTAATGTATTGAGAACTGTTCATTCCAATATCTGAAATAAACCGTTTTCGAATATACCTTGAGCTTAAATCATATTCCCTGCTTAACTGCTCCATGTCAATCTCCCCGGTAAAATTTTTATTGATGTGCTCCACAATCTGGCTAAATTTATCCCTTCCCTTTGGCGTCAGCTGATCCTCCTCTTGGATTTTTTTCGCCAGAATTACATACAGGCCTGCAAGCTGAAGTTCCACCAGCAATCTTCCAGTTTCATTAAATTCCTCTTTGTTTTTCTGCTTACCGATCATTTCAATATAATCCGCTACTATTTCACTGTTGGAACACTTTCTGTAGTTCCTACCGCTCTGCAGCTCTTGGAGAAATGGATTCTCATACCGTTTAACTGGTAAGGTTATATTCATCTCCAACTGGATCAAACGGCAGCTCTGCTTAAGGTTTACCATAAATGAATGGGGCGTGTGGCGGTAGATGAGGATACAGTCCCCTTTTTTCATGGATACGAATTCCTCTCCCACACCCATTATGCAACACCCGGCGGCCACATAATTGATCTCGATTTCTTCGTGCCTATGGCATTGAAACCGGTAATTCGATGGAAAGCGAAAGGCTCCCACCTTGCAGATATTGGTCATATAGCCGTTACCGTTCAAAAGCTCCAGCAATTCTGCTTTCTTCTCCATCACAAATCCACTCCTCTAAAACGCAGGAAGCAGGAGGCTCTGCGTATACTGTGCAGCGCCCCCTGTTCTCCTATTTCCTTATCTTATCCAATGCCTGGTTTAAATCTTGAATTAAATCTTCTGCCGACTCCATTCCCAAGTACAAACGGATTAAGCCCGCTGGAATATGGGCCTGGTTCAGATATTCCTCGTTGTCTCCATGATTTTGGGGAAGGATCAAGCTTTCAAATCCGCCCCAGCTGACCCCGATCTGGAATATCTCACAAGCATCCGCTACCTTTTTCACCTCCTCATAGGCTGTGGTATCCAATTCTATGGATAGAAGGCTTGTATACCCAGTTAAATATTTGTCTGCTAATTCCTTCTGTCTGCCAGAAAAACACAGTGGATGATTCACCTGCTTTACCATCGGATGTTCTTTCAGCATTCCCACTACCTTTTCCACAGTTCGCGCCTGATGTTCCAGACGCGCTTCTAGGGATCTTAACCCTCGGATCAAAAGCCATGACTCAAATGGCCCAATGGCAGCTCCCTGGAACTGATGGCCGATTTCAAAGATTTTATCCACAATTTCCCGTCTGGAAATAACTGCCCCAGCCATTACATCGCTGTGGCCCCCAATGTACTTTGTGCAGGAATGAACCACAATGTCCACACCATATTTCAGCGGTTTTTGGTACAGCGGAGTTGACCATGTATTGTCGGTCATGGTCAATGCGTGATGGCGGCGGGCAATCTCCACAATCTTCTCCACATCTAACAAATACATCATCTGCGTTGACGGGCTCTCGTAATAAATAACCTTTGTATTTGGTCTTACATACGGCTCGATCTCCTCTGCCTCTTCTACAAATACGTTTGTGCATTCAACATGAAATTTTTCCAGTGTTTTCGAATAAATCGTTGCCGGCCCATACACATTGTTCACCAGAAGAATGTGATCCCCTGCTTTTAATAGGGTGAATAATGTGGCTGAGATCGCCCCCATACCAGAACCAAAAACCTTTGCCTGCTCTCCCCCTTCCAGCATGGCCAGCTTCTTTTCTAAAATCTCAGTGGTTGGATTCACCCCACGGCAATATAAGTGATTCTCACGCTCATGATTGCTGGCGTTAACAAACTCGTCAAAGGTATCAAAGGTAAATAATGTGGTTTGGACAATCGGCGGAGTAACCGCGCCATAATACTGTTTATTATCTTCAAAATAGTGCTGGCATATCGCCGCATCGTTCCAATTTTTCCCTGCCATAAGAATTTTCCTCCTTCACTTTTCCTCCATTATTTTCTCTGTCTGGTTTTGCTTATGCTTTTTTCTCCCCTGCATTCTTATAAGCAAAGGCAAACTTTCCGATGCTCTTGTATGTGCATGCATAGAAAATCGATATCAGTGTACATGACCAGTTAAATACAGAAAAGGGAAGATAATCAATGGTTGCCACGCCCAGCGTTGTGGCCATATAAATTCCGGAAATGGTCCATGGCATGATTCCTTCGGTCACCGTTACAAAGTCCTCTAATACTCTGGAAAGATTCTGCTCTTTTAAGTTCAGATCTTCAAACTTCTTGCCAAAGATATCCGCGACTAAAAAGTAGGAAATGTAGGAATTCTGTGCAATCGCAACAATCGCTGCCGCAGAAAAGCCAGCGGCATTGACCACGGTGGTGATGGTTTTTAATGGCTTCATCACATGCTTCAGGGCAATTTCCAGACAGTTGGTAAGCTGGATAATGCCGCCAAAGGTAAAGGCGATAATCACATAGATCACCCCTTCAAACATAGAGGAGGCGCCTCCCCGGTTTAAGAGGGTGAGAATCTCCGGAGAGAGTTCTTTCCCAGGAAATGCCGCGGCCGCGGAAAAGCCAGACTTTGCAGCAGCAAATACAACACTGTGTTCAAAGCCCTGGATAGTCAGCCCCAGAACCATGGCGATGGCGGAGGACAAGATAAGCACTGGCACAGTAGGCTTTTTTAATATTGCCCCGCCGATAACAAGTGCGGGAGGCAAGATCAGCAGAGGACTGAATCGAAAATTCGCAGAGAGATCCCGGAGCATATTGGTATAGATCTCTGAGTCAATAGAGCTAGACTTAAACTGCAGTCCCATTATGGTAAAGGCAACACAGGCAATAATCATAGCCGGGATCGTAGTAACAAACATCTGCTTGATATGATCGTACAGATTCGCCTTTGCCGCTAACGCGGACATGTTGGTGGTATCCGACAGCGGAGACATCTTGTCCCCAAAATACGCTCCGGAAATAACCGCTCCAGCCACCATGGGAAGGGGTACTCCCAGACCTACGCCCACACCAATCAGCGCCACGCCTATGGTTCCTACAGTTCCCCAGGAAGTCCCTGTGGCAATGGAGATAAACACACTAACCCAAAACGCGGTTAAAAGCAAAAAATTAGGATTGACAATCTTTAGTCCATAGTAAATCATCGCAGGGATCACACCGCCTGCCATCCAGGTCCCCACTAACAGGCCAATGCTCAAAAGGATCAGTATCGCCGGCATTGCCTCTGCGATCTTTTTTGACACTGCTTCCATAATCGCATCCCATGAATGCCCTAAATACATGGCAAACAATCCTGCGATAACAGCGGCAACCGTTAACATAATAATACCATCTACCTTTAAGACGGTAAACCCGATAATTAACGATATTAAAATTAATCCTACGATACAGACCGCCTGCCCGTTGGTCGCTGCCCGTACTTCTCTTTTATTCTTCTCCATATTCTTCCCTCTCCATCACATCGTTTTACATGATTCCATATTTTGCAAATGCCTCAACTGCAGGCATTCCCTTCTTAATTGCTTCCCCGACAGTTTTCTCGCCCACTGCCTTTTCGTAGGCACGATGAATAACTTCACTTTCGATTGATTTCGGTATAACAACCACGCCGTCCATATCGCCAAAGATGATGGCTCCAGGTTCGATCCGAACCCCTTCGATTTCAATCGGAACCCGGTAATCGATAACTTTTCCTCTCGGCGCCTGGTCCTGGGCATATCTTCCATAAGAAAAGCAGGGAAAGCCTAATTCTTCAATCCCTTTAGTATCCCGGTGAAAGCCATTTACCACTGCCCCGGCAGCTCCCAGTGTCTGCATCCGTGTACACATTAATTCTCCCACCAAAGCATAGGCAGGGGAAGCGCCTGCACAGATGTATACCTCATCCTCTTTTATGTCGTCAATCGCCTCCAGCATCAAACCGAATGGCCGGTTCATCACTGGATTATGTGCATTAGATATCTCCTCAAATGCATCCGCCTCCAGCACCGTCATCGCCCTTCCTGCAATCACCATCCCCGGATCGATTGGCTGGATTTTCCAGGGAAGAAATTGGTGATAATAATGCATTTTGTCCAAGATATCTCCGATCACTGCCGAATAGAGTACCTTTCTCATGGCCTGAAATAATTCTTTATCATTTTCCCACTTCATATTCGCTCCTATCCGATCACCGCTCCTTGTGCCGCTGATCTGCTTAACCTTCGGTATCGCTCTAAGTATCCAGGTTCCACTGGCTTATTTGGCGCCTTCCACTGCTCCATCCTGGCATGGATTTCTTGTTCAGGTACATCCAGAGTGATGCTTCGCTCCTCGATATCAATGATGATGCGGTCTCCGTCGCCAACTACGGCTAATGCGCCGCCTTCCCATGCTTCTGGAGAAATATGCCCTACAAAACAGCCCCGGTTGGATCCGGAAAACCGTCCGTCGGTTATCAGCGCGCAGCTTGAGGACAACCCCATTCCCTCTAGACATTTCATCGGACGGTACATCTCCGGCATGCCAGGACCGCCTTTCGGCCCTTCATACCGAAGTACAACTACTGTATTCTCCTTTACCTGGCCAGACAGGATTCCATCTATTGCCTCCTGCTCGCTGGCAAAAACCTGGGCTCTTCCTTCGAAATGCATCATGTGCTTCGGGATGGCCGCCGGCTTTACCACTGCTCCCATAGGAGCCAGATTCCCGGTCAGCACAGCCACGCCGCCGTTTTGGGCAAATGGCTCATCCATTGTTTTGATCACTTCCCGCCTGCAGGAAGGCTTTGTTTCCTCTAAAATCTCTCCCAAAGACTTCCCTCCCACGGTCATGGCCTGTTCATCCAACAATGGACGGAGCTCTCTGAGCAAGGCGCTTACTCCCCCTGCTTCATCAAAATCCACCATATCATAAGGAGATGCAGGGTAGACCGAGGCAACCTGGGGAACTTTCCGGCTATACTCATCAAACACAGACAAGGGCAGCTCACCTAGTCCTGCTTCCCAATGGATTGCCTGAAGATGCATCATTGCATTTGTGGATCCGCCCATCCCCATGAGAGCGATTATCCCGTTGTTAATCCCACGCCTGGTTAATATGTCTCTCGGGCAAATCCCCTGGCTTACTAATCCCATAACAGCCTGGCCGGATTCATACGCCAGGCTTAATCGTCTCGCCGCTACCGCTGGCGTCGTTCCGCTGCCAGGCAGGGACATTCCCATGGCTTCCGCCAGGCACCCCATAGTATTGGCTGTGCCCAACATGGCGCAAGAGCCGGCGCAGGGCTCCGCAAGATTTTCGATCTCGGCAAATTCTTCCTCGGTAATTTCCCCTCGCTGTTTCCACCCCACTGCCTCGGTTACAATATTCCCGTCATAGTGTTTTCCCTGATAAACAGCCGGGTGCATAGGCCCCCCGTTAAGAAAAACCGCCGGGATATTTATTCGGGCCGCCGCCATCAGCATGCCAGGTACAATTTTGTCACAAGATCCCAGCAATACCATGCCGTCAAACTGATGGGCCCTTACCATGCATTCAACAGAAGAAGCGATCAGATCCCTGGATGGCAGCACATACCGCATCCCTCCATGCCCTTCTGCAATCCCATCACAAGGGGCAATGGTTCCAAAAACCATGGCAGTCCCCCCTGCAGATTCAATCCCTCTTTGAACCTGCTCACACAGCTGGTTTAAATGATAATGCCCCGGAGTGGCATTGGTATAGGAATTTACAATGGCAATCAGTGGTTTCGACAGTGCCTCATCGGTAAATCCCATGGACTTATACAATGCCCGCTTAAGCGCTCCCTGTTCTCCCCGAAGCAGGGAATTATAATATTCTTTTTCCATTAGGAAACCTCACACAAAGTCATTCGCGGCAACCACCGGAAGCGTGGCTCCGCCGTCAATCGTTAATGTTGTCCCGGTAATATAGGCGGCTTTATCCGAAGCCAGATAGGCTACCGCCTCAGCGATTTCTCTTGTAGAAGCAAAACGTTTAAATGGCAGTCGTTCTGCTGCTTTCCATCGAATATCCTCTGCAGCCCATCCCACATCGGTGTAGCCTGGGGCTACCGCTACCATGCGTATCCCGTAGGTAGCCAGCTCCATTGCGGCATTTTGGGTAAATTTCGCCACCGCCGCCTTGGTTGGCCCGTAAATGCTTGCCCTTGGCCAGCATCCGTCCACCTGATTAGAAGATATATTCACAATCACGCCCTTTTTCTCTCTGCGAATCATGGATTTGGCCGCCTCCTGGGAGCTGAAAAACAGTCCTCTCCAGTCAATGGCTGTCATCCTGTCAAAGTCTGATTCTTCTGCTTCCAGGAAATATACCTCACTGCTGATTCCCGCGTTATTTACTGCCAAATCGATTCCGGAAAACATCTCATCTGCCTGCTGATACATCTTTCGGATCTCTTCCACATTTGCCATATCTGCATAAATTGCCTGGGCCTTTGCCCCACGCTTTTTGATTTCCTGGCAAACATATTCTGCCCCGCCTCGATCCGTATGATAATTTACTGCAATGTCATAGCCCTCTTCTGCTAAGGTAATCGCAATCTCCCTTCCGATCCCTTTTGATGCTCCTGTAATCAATGCTGCTGGTCGTTTCATCCTTTACTTTCCTTCCCAATCAAATTCATAAGGAACTATTCCTGACACCTTCATGTCCGTTTCATACACGTTTCCACCTGTCTCTCCATCCCATGCAGTGGTAATATATAGTTGATCTAGATCTTCTCCTCCAAATGTACAACAGGATACCTTGGAATCCGGCAGCTCTATTTCCTCCAGCTTTTTACCGGTCAGCGGGTTTATCTGGATCACCTTATATCCTCCCCACATGGCAATCCAAAGATTTCCCTCTTGATCAATGGTCATGCCGTCTGGAACCCCTTGCTCCTGGGATAGATCAATCTTCTTCTTTTCGCCATATATCCTGTGATGCTCTCGATCATACTGGCGCATAAATACTGCCTGCTTTTCTGTTGCTATGTGATAAAACCATCCTCCTGGCCAATCCCATGCCATGCCATTGGAAATCCCTAAGTTTTCCTCAACACACTCTGCCCTTCCCGTTGATGTCACACAGTAGAGTCCGCCCTGGCGCACAAGCTCCTTGCAGGATTGATCAATCGCCATAATGCCAACCCACAATTCTCCTCCTGGTCCGCATTTTCCGTCATTAAACCGAAGGCCTTCAGCCATGGTTACACCGCAAAGTTCTTCTATCTTTTCTTCCCGAATCCTCAATCTTTTCAAATAATGATCTGCAGCAGCAATGATTTCATTTTCGTCGGTTCCCGGCAGGACACAGCCCACATACTTTCCCAGCTTCCATGCGCGGTATTTTTCCATTTTCGGAATATATTCATATACCATTCCAGACATAATATCCACAAAAAGAAGGCTGTTTCTCCTTCTGCACCACACTGGCCCTTCCAACAGCTCCCCCACGGATTCAAGCACCCGTTTAACTGCCACTATCTTTGCCTCCTCCTCTCTGTTTCGACTATTCACAAAGCTTTGATGATGTTAATTATAACGTGTTTTCTATGATAATTCTTCTCTCATGAGGAACTTTTCCGTAATATCTTTATCTTTTTCGGAACAAATTTTCTCATCGAAGTCTTTAACCTGTTGTGCTGAAGGTAATACCCACAAAAAAGAGTCCAGCTTGCCGGACTCTAGCGCCGGAGCGCGTCTGCGTCAGCAGACAATTTCCTCAGCGCGAAGTGTGCATCCCACATAGGGTTTTTGACTCATAGGACACATTTTCCTATGAATCAAAAATGCCAGAGTCCTTAATTTCATTGGACTTCTGGCATAAATCAGTTATTCTTATTCTATTTCCCCTACCCACACTAGCCTTGAAATTCCGTCATATAGGGCCGATACCGCAGCGGAAGGTGATTCCTCTGGCATACGTAATTCTTTCTCTCCGGAATGGCGATGGTCTGGCAAAACATTTTCCACATTGCCTGATATTCCTCTTCATCCGTCTTCCAGTCCAGTCCCATCATCCATTCCCTATCATTCGCCCGAACTAGGAACCACTCTCCATCCGCCGGGTGAAGGACAGCCCGCTCCCGGTTTTCATCATAAATCATCCAGTTTTCTGAGGGAAGGCGATCGGCGAAATGGAGCGCCAGCATGGGAAGCACATCATTCTTCGGGCCAATGCGACTGACCAGGAGCCCCTCCTCGGTTCTGGAAAACCTGGCAAATTCCTTTAAGAGATGGCTTTCGTTCAAGACAAACCGGCACAAGCGGAATAGTTCAAATACCGAGGGAAGGTGAAGCATAGACAGGACGCCTTCCCCGTAACGAAATCCGTCAATCAGAAAACGGTAAATAATATCCGCTCTTCCCGGCTCCTGGCTCAGGGAAGCGGTGTATACCTTTTTATATACCCGCTCCGATATCTTCCGACGGATGGAGGAGATCACCTTCTCCGTCTTCTCCGGCAGCACAGGAACCGGCGCATACTCACAAAACAGCTCCATGTCTCCTGTCCCCCCGATCTCCAGGCGTACATGGTCATGGCCTTTTCGGCTCATCCATGCATCATATACCCCACACAAGATTCCGTCAAAGGAATCCTCACATACATATACAGTCATCTGGGTCTCCTTCCATAAGTTTTTCAGGAACGCTTTGACACCCCACCGTCAAGAAGGCAAATCAATCCCTGCCCCCTCCAGATGCATATCATCAAACAGGGAAAGCTGCCGGTAACTGTCTTTATGCTGGATATCCCAGGCCTTCCTTCTCTCATCCCCCAGCAGCTGGCTGGTGATATAATCCTGGTCAATCCGGACAGGATTCATCAGCTTACCGGAGCAAGTGATAAAGTACTGCGCCCGCTTGAGCACCACCCCCATCTTTTTCAAATCCGCAAAGGTGAGGACCCCAGTCTTTCTAGCTGTCACAATCCTGCCCACTGACTTTACCCCCATCCCCGGCACACGGAGGAGGGTCTCATATCCAGCCCGGTTTACTTCCACAGGAAACTGCCCCAGATGGCGCAGCGCCCAGTCACATTTGGGATCCAGGAAAAGATTAAAATTCGGCTGCCTCTCCGATAAAAGTTCCCCCGCGTCAAAGCCGTAATACCGCATCAGCCAGTCCGCCTGGTACAGCCGGTGTTCCCGCAAAAGGGGCGGTCCCCCGGGAAGGATCGGCAGGGCGCTGTCCTCATTCACCGAGACGTAGGCCGAGTAAAAAACCCGCTTCATCCCGAAATTCCGGTAAAGAGCCTCCGCCACAGTCAGCATCTGAAAATCATTCTCCGGCGTAGCTCCCACGATCATCTGAGTGGACTGGCCTGCCGGGACAAAGTAATCCCTTTTGCCGGAAACCCGGCTGATGCCATAGGTTCCATACCGGGAACGGCCCAGGCGCAGCTTCGGTCCAGTGGAATACCCGGCTTTCTCCTCCGCTACGCCCCAGCGGACTGGCGCTGGTCTCCTTTCGCCAGAAAGGGATTGGACGCGGGACCTATCATTTGGAACGGTGCCGTCACCGCCGAAGGAGGGCAGCCCGCTCCCGTCTGATGGCAGCTTCCCCTCTGCTTCTCCCGTGGAGATCATCCTGTGCCCCTTGCCCTGCTCCGGCAGCAGGATCCCCTCCTGTTCCATCTGCTTGGCAATTCCTCTCTGAATCTGCCGCATGGGCTTTAGAATCTTATCCCGCGTCTTCCCCGGCGCCAGATTCCTCAAGCCCTCCGCTGTGGGAAGCTCCAGATTCACACTCATCCGGTCCGCCAGATATCCCACCTGCTCAATCAACGCCGGATCCGCACCGGGGATGGCTTTCACATGGATATAGCCATTAAAACGCAACTCTCTGCGAAGCTTCCACAACGTCTGGAATATCTGATCCATGGTATAATCCGCACTGTAGAGAATCCCTGAGCTTAAAAATAATCCCTCAATATAATTCCGCTGGTAAAACTCCATGGTCAGCTTACACACCTCATCTGGGGTAAAGGAGGTGCGCACCACATCGTTGGAGCAGCGGTTAATGCAATATTTGCAGTCGTAAATACACTGATTCGTATACAGAATCTTCAACAGGGAAATACACCGGCCGTCTGCGGAAAAGCTGTGGCAGATCCCCGACGCTTCCGCGTTCCCCATGTAACCATTTTTCCCTCCCCGGCTCACCCCGCTGGAGGTGCAGGCCACATCATACTTGGCCGCGTCTGTCAATATCTTTAATTTCTCCTGTACACTTAAATTTTCCTGAATTAACATGGAACATGGTCCTTTCAAAATACTCTTTGATCCTCACGGCATTCGCCAAGCCTTCCCGCATCCACAGCCCTTGGCTCATTCCCCAGGATAACCGACTAGATAAAAAGAGATAAGAACATTCGTTCTTATCTCATTCTACCACAGGTCTGTGAAATTTTCAATCTTTTTCGAACATTTGTTTGTATTTATAGTTCTTTCCTGCAGGCATCCACAAAGGCCCGAAATAAAGCCTGCTGTACCGGCACCTGGGCCGCCATAAACTCCGGATGCCACTGCAGGGCAAGACAGAAGGGATATCCCTCCAGCTCCAGGGCCTCCGGAAACCCTTCTGGACTGTCCGCCGTAATCCACAGCCCCTCTCCCACGGTGTCCACAACCTGATGGTGTATGCTGTTTACCGTGGTCACATCCGCGTCAACGATGCGATACAGAAGGCTGTCCGGGTCAATCTCCACAGGATGGGTAGCTGATGACCGGTTCCAAAAATCCTGGTGGGAATACTCCTGCCTTGCCCTAATATCCTGCAGCAATGTGCCTCCCAGAGCCACATTCAGCAACTGCATTCCACGGCCGATACAAAACAGCGGTTTCCCCGCTGCCAATGCCCCCTGGATTAGCGCCAGCTCGAAGGCGTCCCGCGTAGGGTTTAATTCCCCGCATCCTGATTCTTCCATCTGGCCATAGAGCTGAGGCTGAATATCCGGCCCGCCGGGGAGCAGGAAGCCGACGCATGTTTCCAAAGCATGCTCCACGGCCCCCATCCCGGCATTCGGTATGAGGATTTCTACAGAGGCCCCTGCTTTCTTCAGGCAATGGGTATATTTATATTGAAGATACTGACGCAACAGGCTGTCTCCAAGCTTGGGGACGCCGATGACCGGATAGAGCATAACCTCTACACCGCCTCCTTTTTCATGTCTGCAATCACTGAACATCTCTCTCTGTATGCATTCAGGATACATTCAAGATGCGAATTGGCTGGCTAAGCCTTACTCCATATCCTGAAACACCGAGAACAACCTCCGCACTGCCTTCTCTGCGTCCACCCGGATGCAGGCCGCGATCTCCTCCTGCCTTCCCTCCTGGGGAATGCCATTCTCCTTCACGATCATCCCCTGGTAGGCTGGGGCCTGATACTCCACCCCGGCATAGATCATTCGGTACTCGCCAAGGGTGGCATCCTCCGCAATCAACATTGCCAGCGGATCATGGACCACACTGGCATCCACCAGGCCCATAGACTTCCGGTGAAATTCGAAATAAAAGCTTAACGCTTCCTTCATATAGTCCACAACCGGACGATCCTCCTCCTTGCAGTACCGCTCCAAAGCCTCTAAATCCTTCCGGGTGATAAAGGTTTTCATGGTCACATCCAGCCCTACAAGGGTCATCGGAAAGCCGGCGCGGAATACCATATCCGCCGCCTTGGCATCCCCGGCAATATTGGCCTCCGCAAAGGGCGAAACATTGCCGAAAACATCCAGAGCGCCTCCCATAACCACCAGCTTTTTTATCCGCCTGGGAAGCCGGGGATCCTTCTCCAGCGCCTTGGCCAGGTTGGTCAGACGGCCTGTGGTAACAAGGATTAACTCTCCCTCCAGCTCCTTTGCCTTGCGGATGATAAAGTCAGCGGCGTCCTCTGCTAAAGGCTTTTGGCTGCTCTCTGGAAGAACCACATTTCCGATGCCGTTATCCCCGTGGATGTGCGCCGGCGCAGAGGCATATACCCCGTCCAGAGAGCGCTCTGCCCCCACCACCACAGGGATCTCATCACTGCAGCCGGACAGCTTGATCAGGCGCAGGCAGTTGTCTGCGGACTGGGCTGCGCCTGAATTTCCAAAGCAGGTGGTAATCCCCTCCAGATGGATATTTTTTGACTTTAATGCATATAGAAGCGCAATGGAATCATCGATCCCTGTATCCGCGTCAAGGAGTATCCGTCTCATCCCTTCTCTTCCTCCTTATCCTGAAGAATTAAAATCTTCATGGCCTCAATTCCTACCTGAATCGCCCGATGCTCCCAATCTCTGGGATAATCCTTATCATCATTGGTATACACGTCAAATGGTGTGGCGTTAATCATCACGCTGGACATGCGAATCCCCAGGGAAGCTGCCACTAAAAACAGGGTGGAACACTCCATACTGGTATTGGTGGCCCCGCCAGCCCGGTAAGCCCCCCATTTCTGCTTCAGCTCATAGGCCACTGGCTTGGTCTCCGGGGAAACCTCGGTGTAAAAGGAATCCTTGGTGATGGTCACGCCGATATTATATGGATGTCCCAGCTTAATGGCCGCCTCCTCCAGGGCCTTTAACATCCCGAAATCTGGCACCGCGGGAAACTCCACTGGCAGATAATGGAGACCTGTCCCCTCCATGCGCACCGCCCCATTGGGGATCACCACATCCCCCACCTTAACTTTTGGGGAGGTGGAAGCGCAGGAACCGATACGCATCATCGTGTGGGCGCCGCATTCGTGCAGCTCCTCTACCGCAATCGCAGCGGAAGGGCCGCCGATCCCTGTGCTGGTGACTGTAACCGGAACCCCTTCCAGCTTCCCTGTATAGGTTAAGTATTCCCGATTTTGGGCAATCTTTACCGGCTCATCAAAATACTCCGCAATCAGCGCAGCTCTCTCTACGCTTCCCGGCAAAAAAACATACTTTCCCACCTGTCCCTTGGAAACGCCCACATGCATCATTTTCTTCTCTTCCATTTCTATCCTTGTCCTTTCTCAATCCAATACCTGAACTTAGGCCGCCTATCTGGCGGCAGTCTTTTATCGTAAAATCATATTTCCTCTCGTCGGGGTATGGAGGGTACGGCCCCCTCCCGGGATACAGCCAGAGAAGCCGCCTGGGAGGCCAAACTCAGCGCTTTCTTTCTGTCCTCCGCACTCTCTGCCTCCGCCGCCCCGCAGATAAAATATCCTAGAAATGTATCCCCTGCCGCCGTGGTATCCCTTACCTGTACCGGGAAGCTTTCCTGGCGGATTACCTGGCCATTTCCCAAGTAAATCGCCCCTTCTTCTCCCAGGGTAAGCACCACCTGAAGTCCTGGATACTGGGCCTGGAATTTTTCCAGCATCCTCTCTGGCTCCTTCTCCCCAGTGATGATCTCTCCCTCAATCTCATTGATGATCAGCCAGGTCAGCCAGGAAAAGTCCACCTGATGGACAAGATCCGTCACCGGCGAGGGATTCCAGGCAATACTCATCCCCCTCTGATAAGCTTCCTGAATCAGGAAATCCACATGGCTGACTTCATTCTGGCACACCAGGATATCTCCCTCGCCGAAAGCGGACAGCACCTGGCTAATCCGCTCTTTTGTGTTTTTGTGGTTGGCCCCAGGGTAGAGAACAATGGAATTATTCCCCGCCAGAGAACGCTGGATAATGGCATGCCCATTGGCGCCTTCATCCACAGAAAGCCAGGTACAGTCAACCCCTTCCTTCTCCAGGATTTCCTTTAAAAAATCCCCTTCTTTGCCGATCATTCCTCCGTGGTAGATTTTCCAGTTTCCCCCAGCCCTGGCTAATGCCACGGACTGGTTTAATCCCTTTCCTCCCGCAAAAACTTGGTAATCCACAGAACTCTCGGTCTCCCCTTCCCGGACAATATGATCCACCGTATACACGTAATCAATATTTAACGAACCGAAATTTAAGATGCGTCCTGCCATTATTTCCCCTCCGTCTCAAAGCGGAAAATGGTCTCCAAAACAATCTTTATCTCCTCGTCCCAGCCCTTGGCCAGCCCTTCATTGGCCGTCTCATAGATAACTTCCCCAGTGACCAGATTTCCGGATACCGCGCTGATCATGGCGGCCCGGCATTTTCTCCGGTGGCACACCGTGTACAGGGCAGAGCTCTCCATCTCCACATTCAGGCAGCCCAGGTCAGAAAGCTTTTGGATCCACTCCTCGGTCTCCCCATAGAAAGCATCGTCGCTGGCATTGATCCCGTAATAAACCGTTCCGGAAAGTCCTGGCTCCATCTCCCTGGCCACGTCAATCAGTGTCCTGGTCAAGTCAAAATCCGGCACTGCAGGAAATACATCCGGCACATAGAAACGGGAGGTTCCCTCATTCTTCATGGATCCGGTGGAGATCATCAGATCACCGATCTTGATCCCTTCCTGGAGAGCTGCGCTGCTGCCAATGCGGATCAAGCATTTCGCTCCGATATTCATCAACTCCTCCGCCGCAATAGCGGCAGAAGGACATCCCATCCCAGTGGAGGTGACCGAAATTTTCACTCCCTTATAATAACCAGTAAAGGTGCGGTGCTCCCGGTTATTGGCCATTAACTTCGCGTCATCCAAGTATTTTGCCACCCGATCCGCCCTGGCCGGATCCCCAGGAAGGAGCACATATTCCCCCACGTCCCCCGGGCTTAATTGAATGTGGTACTGCCGTCTTCCCAATGTCTTTTCTTCTTTATTTAATCCCATAATCCTTCTCCTGTCTTTCTCCAAGTTTTTTGCGGCCTTTTCTCCCTCATTAAAAAGGGCTGCAGGATACCCGCTGTGCATCATAACCTACTTTTTCATCCTCTGCTTCATCCGGATAGACTGCTGGATAGAGTACACCGTAAGCCCCACAATGGTAGCCAGATAAGGCAGCATCTGCACGAATTCAGAAGGGATCTTCAGCACCTGAAGGATGTTGGAAAGCCCATCGAAAAAGGCAAATATCATCGAGGAAACTAAGGCGCCGATGGGCGTGGCCTGTCCCATGGAGCAGGCAGCCAGCGCGATAAATCCCCGCCCTGCCGTCATATCCCGAACAAACATACTCAAATATCCCATGGAGAGATACATCCCCCCCAAACCGGTTAACGCCCCGCAGATTAAGATGGCGATGAAGCGGATCTTGATCACGTTCTGCCCCACGCTGGAGGCGGCATCCGGATTCTCTCCCACTGCCCGCATCCGAAGGCCCAGGGGAGTCTTATACATTAACATGTAGATCAGAAAAACCATCAAAAGCGCCACATAGGTCAGGGCGTTATGGCCAGATATCACCTCTCCGATCAGCGGGATTTCCTTAATCAGCGGGATCTCGATATTAGGAAAGGCAAAGCTCTTTAAGGAGGAGGAATTCCCCTTTTCCCCTGTGGCAATCTGGAGGACAAATACCGTTAAACCGGTGGCCATGGTATTCACCGCTGTGCCGCAGAGCACGTTATTGGCCTGAAGAATCAGATGAAAGTAGGCAAAGATGGCGCTGACAATAATCGCTGCCGCAAGGCCTGCCAAAAGCCCCCAGAACAAACTGTTTCCATACACGCTTCCTAGCACTCCGAAAAGGGCGGAAATCAACATGGTTCCCTCAAGTCCCAGGTTTACCACTCCTGCCTTGCTGCACACTACAGAACCCAGGGCAGCCAGAAGAATAGGAGTAGCCACACGAATCCACATGTAAATGAAATCTGCGCTGCAGATATAGGTCAAAATATTCATGCCTGCACCTCCTTGACATCCTCTCCTGCCTTTTCCTGTTCCTCGGCCTGGGCTGCTTTCACAATCAGCCGCTGCTTCCATCCTCTTAGCAGGGCGTCAGCCGCGATTAGAAACATCATCACACCCTGGATAATATCCACCATCTCCCGCCCCACATCAGAGCTTCTGGCCATAATATCCGCTCCTACATTCAGGTAGCCGATAAAGGCCGCCGCAAAGGGAACCAAAAGGGGATTACTTCTGGCAAGGAGAGCTACCACGATGCCTGTCCACCCGTATCCCGGAGTGGAGGTCCATTTAAACCGATTGTACATTCCTAAAAGCTCCGCTCCACCGCCGATGCCAGCGATAGCCCCTGCGATTACCTGAGCCGCCACCATGACCCCAGTCACCCCAAGGCCCGCATATCTGGCAAAAAGCGGATTATCTCCGGTAATCCGAAGCTTCGTCCCGAAGGGAGTCCGGTACAGGAAAAACCACACCAGCACACAGAATGCCAGCCCCAACACCACACCGCCGTGGATCCGGGTCCCATCCAGAATAACCGGAAGGGTGGAAGTCTCCTTAAAAGCCAAGGAGGCCAAGCTGGAGGAAGTCACCTCCCGGAAATGGTAGCTCACCGTGTAAATGGCGAAAAATTGCACCACGTAATTCAGCATAATGGAGGTCACCAGCTCGCTGACCGACCATTTCATCTTCAGGAGCGCCGGGATCAGCGCCACCAACGCGCCACAGAGCCCGCCAAAGAGAATCGCAACCACAGAGTGAATTCCTGCCGGAAGATCCAGAGCAATGGCCGCTGCCATAGTCCCGGTAATTCCGATAAAAAATGCGCCTTCTGCGATCATGGAAAACTGCCCGGATCCAAAGATGATAATCACCGCAAGGGCGGTAAATACCAGGGGTGAGGCCGCCTCTACAATATTCCCGATCCGGCGCAGAGAGGTAAAGGGCCCTACAAAAAAGCTGTAGATTGCCGGTCCAGGATCCTCGCTGACCGTAAATACAATCACCGAGACCAGGCCACAGGCGATGGCGATAATCAATGCCATCTTCACGCTGTCGACTAATAGATGAATTTTCTTATTACTGTTCATGGAGCGCCTCCTTAATCTGTGCTTCTTCCTGCTTCTCAATGCCCAGCATATAGGTTCCCAGCTGGGCCTCCGTCATGGAAGATACGTCAGAAATATAGGCCACGATCTTCCCCTCAAATAAGACGATCAGACTGTCGGAAAGCCCCAACACTTCATTTAGATCCGATGTAATTAAAAGCACACCGTTTCTCTGATCCCGCATATCAATCAGCTGCCGGCGGATAAATTCCGTAGCTCCCACATCCACCCCTCTGGTGGGCTGGTTGGCGATAATTACCTTAGGATCCCCGGACAATTCCCTGGCCAGCACAGCCTTCTGGATATTTCCTCCGGACAAGCTTCCGATCTCCACATCCTGACTCTTACAGAGAATCTGGTAATCTTTTACCATCTCCTCCCCATATTCCCGGATAGCCTTTTTCTTCAAGATCCCACCGCCGGAGAATCGCTTCCAGTTCAGCTTATCGGCGATGATATTCTCCGTAATAGAAAGCTTTGAGGCTGCCCCGGAGGTCATCCGATCCTCCGGAATATGGGCCAACATCAGTTCTCGGATATTCTGCACGGATTTGCCACGGATATCTTGCCCATTGATGACAATGCTGCCAGAGGTATAACCTCCTAAGCCGGTGATGGCCTGTACCAGCTGGCTCTGCCCATTTCCTTCTACCCCGGCGATCCCTAAAATTTCCCCTTCCCGCAGGGAAAAGGACACATCGTCCACCTGAGCATTTCCATTCTCATCGACCACCCGAAGATTCTTCACCTGAATTAAAGATTTTCCCGGACTGGCAGGTTTTTTCTCGATGTTTAAAACCACATCACGGCCCACCATCAGGCGGGAAATATCCTCCTCCGTCACGCCGGCCACATCGTGAACCCCCATGGTCACCCCCCGGCGGATGATGGTGATGCGATCACATAGCTCCTTGATCTCATTCAATTTGTGCGAAATAAAGATGATGGTGTAGCCGCTCTTCTTTAAATTCTTCAGCTCCTCGAAAAGCTCCACCGTCTCCTGAGGCGTCAAAACCGCTGTGGGCTCATCCAGAATCAAGATCTTCGCCCCCCGAAACAGCGCCTTCAGAATCTCCACTTTCTGCTTCTGCCCTACGGTCAGGTCCGCCACCTTCTTCTCCGGATCGATGTACAGATTGTACTTTTTCCCGATCTCCTCCACCTGCTGTCTGGCGTATTTCTCATCGATGAGAAGGCCCTTTTTCGGCTCAATTCCCATTATCATATTTTCCGTTACCGTGAGGGAGGGAACCAGCATAAAATGCTGATGCACCATGCCGATCCCCAGGCCGATAGCCATCTGGGGGGAGGTGATATTCACCTTCGCTCCATTGACGAAA
>CATJIO010000170.1 GCA_949740725.1 uncultured Lachnospiraceae bacterium
GCAGTCGCGGAACATTCTCTCGATCTTGTAATCCTTGATAAATCCATATCCGCCGTGGATCTGAACTGCCTTCTGGGCGATCTCGTTACAAACCTCGGAAGCGTAGTATTTCGCCATAGAGGCATTTAAAGTAGCATCCTGCTTGGTGTCCATCAGATAAGCTGCCTTGTAAACCAGCTGCTTTGCCGCCTCCAGCTTAGTAGCCATCTCTGCGATCATAAAACTGATAGCCTGGAAGCTTCCGATGGGACGTCCAAACTGCTTTCTCTCCTTGGCGTACTTCACCGCCTCGTCCAGACAGCCCTGAGCCACGCCGATGGACTGAGCGGATACACCCAGGCGGCCGGTGTTTAAGGTCTGCATGGCGATCTTGAAGCCGTCCCCTTCCTCGCCCAGACGGTCGCACTCTGGCACAATGGCATTGTCCAGGATGATGTCAGAAGTAGCGCATCCTATGACCCCCATCTTGTTCTCCGGCTTTCCGCAGGAAACGCCAGGAGCATGCATATCCACCACGAAGGCAGAGAGGCCACGGTTGCCTTTAGTTACGTCGGTTTTTGCAAATACTACTGCATAGTCAGATAAGGGAGCCATGGTGATGAAACACTTACGGCCGTTGAGCACATAATGATCTCCCTCTTTCTTTGCTACTGTGGCAACGCTTCCCGCGTCGGAGCCTGCCCCCGGCTCGGTTAACGCGAAGGCAAGCTTCTTCTCACCAGTTACCACCGGACGGAGATATTTCTCCTTCTGCTCATCATTTCCTGCCAGCAACAAAGGACCGCCAGATAAGGAATTGGGGCTGGATACATAGATGCTGGCCACGCCGGACACCCGGGCGATCTCTTCCATCACCAGCACGTAAGAACGGGCATCCGCCCCCTGGCCACCCAGCTCTTTGGGGATCTTGATTCCAAAGAATCCGGCCTTCGCCATCTTAGTCAGGATTTCCTCCGGGAATTCCTCGGACTCCTCCACTTGATCCAGAACCTCTTTTGTCAGTTCCTTTTCCGCGAAGTCTCGGGCTAATTTTCTGATTAACTCATGCTGCTCTGTGAAAAATGCTTCTGCCATATTGCTTGTTTCCTCCTTAATGATTTATCTGTACGTTCATCCTCTCCCTAAATCAGGTATGGTGAGGCGCTGACCGCACAGTTGATTTCAGCACATTTCGTGCTTATGGTTACTTCTTCATCTGCTCTACCCGCTCCTGAGCTAATTCCCGCAACCCCTTTAAGTAGATCTTTCCGCTAGCATTCATAGGGAATTCCTCAAAAGGCAGGATGTAAGCTGGTATCTTGTAGTGGGCAAGCTTCGGCCTCAGGAAGCGGAGCAGCGCCTCCTCATCCACCTGACAGCCTTTTGCCGGGATAATGCAGGCGGCGATCTCCTCCTGAAGCACTTCCGCCGGAACGCCTACCACCTTCACCTGGCCTACCCAGGGCAGAGAACGGATAGCCTGCTCAATTTCCTGGGGAGAGATATTTTCTCCGGCCCGGATAATCATCTCCTTGATCCTCCCGGTGATGTGTAGCTCCTTCTTCTGGTCAAACTGGCCGATATCCCCAGTTCGCAGCCAGCCATCCTCGGTAAACGCCTTTTCATTAGCCGCTGGAAGGTTATAATACCCGGACATCACATTGTAGCCCTTCACCTGGATCTCCCCAGGCTGGCCTTCCTCCAGCACTCTGCCGGTATCCAGATCGCAAATACGAACCTGGACGTGCTCTGCCACTCTTCCAGCGGACACAGCCTTCTCTTCATTTGGTTCGTCCCAGTCTGCAATAGTAACACAGGGAGAGGTCTCCGTCTGCCCGTAGGAGGGCTGGAGATGCATGCTGGAAAAACGACAACAGATCTCCTGGAATTCCTCCTTTGTCACCGGGGAGCCCGCGATAATTCCGGATTTTAACCCATCTGCTCTCCGATCCTGATACTCTGTCCGGCGTATCAGGGCCAGGAACATGCTGGGAACCCCATTCAACACTGTACAGTCATGCTGGTCGATGGCGTCCCACACCTTGCCGGTCTTAAAGTAAGGGATGAGATGCATACACATTCCGCCCTGGATACAGGAAACAATCCCCGCGGTGATGCCAAAGCAATGGAAGAGAGGAACGGTAATGCACATCTTATCCTCCGGCGTCCAGCCCATAGCCTCGATCATGGTTGCAGAATTATTCACCACATTGT
Organism: uncultured Lachnospiraceae bacterium; assembly: GCA_949740725.1. Classification (GTDB taxonomy): domain Bacteria; phylum Bacillota; class Clostridia; order Lachnospirales; family Lachnospiraceae; genus Caccovicinus. Next base: position 2,194 of record CATJIO010000170.1, read on the forward strand.
AATGGCTCAACATCACGCCTTTGGGCAGGGAGGTGCTTCCGGAGGTAAAGATCATACAGAAGGGATCCTTCGGGGAAACCTGCTCTTTCTTCCCCTCGGTCTCCGCCAAAGCATCCGCTGACCTCTCCCGACAAGAAAAATCCTCCTCGTGCATCCAGGTCCCGGCTTCCTTCTCATCAATGTGGACGAAATGCCTCACCTTAGGGGTGTCCTTCCGGATAGTGGCCACGATATCATCATACAGAATGGTCTTGTATCCGGATCCGTAGTACAACACCTCCACATCGGAATAATTGAGAATTCCCTTGATCTCCTCCTGTTTATAACAGGTATTGATCAGCACTGGCACTGCGCCGATCTTGGTCAGCGCAAGAAAGGTAAATACCCAGTTAGGGCTATTCACACTCCAGATACCCACATGGGTTCCTTTCCTGATCCCGTACCTCTGTCCCATGTGTCCTGCCAGATAGTCGGATATCCGATCCAGCTCCTGGAAGTTACAGCTCCACTCTCCCATCTCCATGGCCGGCCGGTCCCCATTTCGCCTGGCCTGTTCCCGCAGGCACTGGCTTATGGTCTTATTTGTCAGTTCCATAATCTCCTCACGACTTGTATACAAGTATGATCTTGTTGAAGGGCCGCCTGGGGATAACTGGTATCCCGATATGGCTTCAGGCAGCCCCGGTACAATTTATGGATCCGTACATCCTTTTGCAGGTAGCAATTTCATATCACCTGCCGTAAGATGTACTATTTTCTCTCATCCTTCCAAACAAACAAAGTTCCTTTATCCAGCATCTCCTGAATCTGGGTATCGTCATAGCCTAATTCCTTCAGAATATCCGGACCCTGCTCGCCGATCAATGGGCCTGGCTTATACTCCGGCACTCCCATCTCCTCAAACTTCACAGGAAGGCGAACCAGCCTTCTGGTATTGCCGTTGGAGTACTTCATATCGTAGAAGCAGTTATTGGCCTCCGCCTGCTTGTCATTGCGGATTTCAATCCAGTTCTGGCACAGAGCAAAGGGAATGTCCGCTGCTTCCAGGATAGGACGCCACTCCTCTGCAGTCTTGGTCGTAAACTGTTCCATTACGATATCATAAACCTCTGTCCCAAGTCCCTTGGCCTGGCAGGTAAGGATTGGGAAGTAGTTCTCATTCTCAACCAGGTCTTCCCGGCCAATAGCCGCGATAAACTTCTTATAATAGGTATTGTAATCCGGCATACAGGTCTGGATGAAACGATTGTCTTTTGTTCTCCATGCCGCGTTGAAGGGATTTGCTCCCTCTCTCACGTCGATGGGGTACTGCTGGGCAATGCCCTCGTAATTGGATGCCTGCACCATCATACCCATGTTGTAAACCGCGCTCTCGAAGAGGGAAGTCTCCACCTTCTCACCAATGCCTTTGGTCTTAGCCTGATATAATGCTGCCAGGATGCCTGCTGCCAGGTTCATGCCTACATTGTGATCGCCCAGTCCGGGAACTCCATTGAAGGGAACAGTGCCCCGCTGACGAAGGGAATCAAAGTATCCGCCTCTTGCAAAGAAAGCAGTAAAGTCAAAGCCGGGAAGATCTTTATCCGGGCCGTACTCGCCGTATCCGGTGCAGATGGCGTAAACCAGCTTAGGATATTTCACCTTCAAGGTCTCATAATCCAAGCCAGCTCTCTGCAGAGCCTGCACACGCCAGTTGGTAATCAGCACATCCGCCTGGTCTAACAGCTTAAAGAAAGCTTCTTTTCCTGCAGGATCCTTCATATTCAGGGAAATGCAGCGCTTATTGCCATTCTCCAAATCCCAGGTGGTGTTCTCATACATGTCCAGAGGACGTCCCTCAGAGGGAGCGGTGTGCCGTAAGGGATCCCCCTTGGCGGACTCGATCTTCACTACATCAGCTCCCAGGTCAGCCATAAAACGACCTGCGGAAGCTGCTGCGATAAAGGTAGCTAGCTCAACAACCTTAACGCCTTCAAGTGGTTTGCTCATAGCGATTATTCTCCTTTCAACTCATGATAACGATTCACAACTATTTTTGGAATGCCTTGTCTGCGCTGCCCTTGGTAACGATCATGTGCACAACGTAAGGAATCATAACAACCGGAATAGTCAGGTAGCCCAGGTAAGCATAACCTACGGACACGATCTTATTCAGGCCAAGCTGCGCGATCAGGAATGCCACAACAGTGCAAACAAAGGTAACAATGATAACATTCTTTCCTGGCTTCGCCGTGGGATCAAAGCTCTTATCCAGAGCGGTACATACACGGTTAGACATACCAGCGATCATATTCACTGCCGTGGATACGGATCCTAATACGATCAGGATGGAAATAATCGGACGAAGGAGGCCCGGAGCCACACCCTTATTTACCAGGATTAACAGCGGAATGCTGGCGGTGGCAAATTCCGGATCATCGGTGATTGCCATCAGGCCTAATACTGCCATTAAGCAGATAACCGCGTTTACGCCTAAACCGTAAAGCATGGAGGTCTTGGCATCATCCGGGCTGGAGAATGGCCTTGAGTGCTGAACTAATAATCCAATGGAAGCCAGCTGGAAGGCCGCGTACACGATACCTGTCCAGAATGCTTTTCCTACCGGCGCAGGACTTGCTGCGCTGGCGGAGATATTGGCGGAGATGCTTCCCCACTGTGCAGCGATATTGGGAATATAAACGATAAATAATCCAGCTACGATGAGTACGGAAAGAGTTGCCGCCACTTTCCGAACCACGTTCGTACCATATACCGCTACGATAAAGATGAAAATACCTACAAAGATTGTACCTACCCAGTGATTAATCCCAAATGCGCTTTCCATGGTGCTCACGCCGGTGGCAAATGCCGCTGCGGGGGCCACACAGATGGTTACCAGGTATACTAATTCGTAAAGATTGGAAAAGATAAAGGAATATTTCCCATAGAAGCTGTCATTAAAGCTCTTATAATCGTAAACCTCATGTTTCTTTGCATACTTCAGGGCATACCACTGATAGAATGCGCCGATGCACTGGGCCATAACACAAGTGATAAATGCCCAAATGCCGAACTGCACGAAATACTGGCGCAGCTGGTTTCCAGAGGCGAAACCGCCGCCGAACTGAGTGGTAAACCACACGAATGCCACACCTACTGTTACTGACATCTTATCTTTGCTAATCATACTGCTAGCCTCCTATTCTGTCTGTGGAAAACGTTTCCTCTAAACATTTTCTATTCAAGAATTTTCTAAAACATTTCCTTAAATGCCTGAATCATGGTCGCTGCCTGCTGGTAATTTACCATCTGGCGATCCACCTCGATATTCAGGTGCTTTAAGCCTGCTGCCTCACAGGCGCGCTTAATGGGCACATAGTCAAACTCCTCCGGATCGCAGAACTTGGTCATCAATACGATCACGCCGTCTGCCTTGTGTGCCTTTGCCTGCTCAATGAGGTAATCCACCCGCTTCTTATCCCTGTCATAGAGCAGTGTACAGTTGTCCATATCCGCAAACTTCTGAGCCATAGCGTCCACTGGGTTTGCCATATCCGGCACATCCGTGCGGTACTGTCTGGACTCATGGGCCACATCGTCACATACCACCTTGATTCCATTCTCATCAAAAATCTGCAGCAGGCTAGGCGCGTCGGCAAGGATTCCGCTTACCATAACCCGGAGTTTTCCTTCTGCCTTGGGGCCTGCCTTTAATGCCTCGTTCAGCTCCTTCACGATAGCGGTGTGCTCTTCTGGAAGCATAAACCATGCGCTCTTAAACACATCGTTTCTCTCTGCTGCCGTGATCTCAGCATCTGCAGCGATGTCTGCGAACTCCCGCATTACTGCGTTGTGCTCGTTGTATATCTTAATGGATTCTGCCAGGGCAAGCTCAGAGAACTGGGCGCCTGTGGCGATGGATAAATCGCTGATCACCCGCTCATATCCTGCCTTGGTAAACTTTTTGCCGTAATCCGGCTTCCGGTTCTGAGGATAAGTCATGGGGACGAAGGGGATATTCTTCACTGCGTATTTCCAGTTCTGTCCCAGACACTTTAAGGAGTCGCAGAGGGAGGGAATCACGATAGCGGACACGCCGTCGTACTCGCCCTTAATCCCCAGCTCCAGCGCAGTCTGCATAATGGAGCAGATAAATGCCGGGAAATACTTCTTCGCCTCATTGATCTCCACGTCTGCGCCCCACACGCCCATGGGAACCAGACCCATAGAATGGATGATCTCATTGGGAGTATAAATTGGAGCTACCGCCACGACCTTTTTCCCCTGTGCCAGATATTTCTCCAGCTGCTTTTTCGGAGATGAAGCTGCTTCATGAAGCTGAGCCAATAATTCCTTTCCTGTCATCATTCGTTCCCTCCTTTATTTGCTTCCATAATTTCCATCAGGCCCTGAACCCGGGTATCATACTGTGCTTCCGAGAAGTTCCTGGGATCTGCCTGGTCGCCGTCAAAGGAAGTTACCGGAATGCCACAGGCCTCGCCGATCTGGCGGCTCATCTCTGGCATAAATCCGGACCACAGCTTACAGGAACGGTTGGTGTGCACCAAAAGGCCCTCTACGTGATTGTCCTTGCAGAGCTTAACTCTCTTGTCTCTGGAGTGCTCCAGATTCATGCAGTTAGGCACATTGGCGTAAGCACGGCACATTCCGTCAAAGTCATCATAAATAAATCCGAAAGCATCAGCATAGATGGTGGTTACCATGTTAATGCCACGGCTCTTTAACCCGGTGGAGGTCACCCGCAGCCACGGCCAGCAGGCAATACCCTCAAACATAATACGATATTTCTCTTCTGCACGGAAAGTGGATACGCCCTTCTCGTGGTTCTCTATGTACTCCTTTAACAGGGTCTCCATAGCGTCGCCAGCTTCCGCAGTACCTCTGGCGGTAACCATTACTGCCATATGGTTTAACAGGTCGAAGCCGTTGAATGGAGAGGGAACATACTTGGCTTGGGAGGTCGCCTCGATCCATGCGCGGCTGGCCCGTCCGGAGTATTCCATTACCTTCTTAAACTGCTCGTCCGTCCACTTCTTGCCAGTGATCTCCTCCAGCTGATGGATGGCATCCCAGAACTGAGCCTTGATGTACTCGGTCTCTGCATCAGACACCTCATAATCCGGATTAAAGGGGATATCGATCATAATCATAGGGATATCCAGTTCCTTGGCAAGATTCTCATACCACTTGATCATACAGTTGCAGATATTATTGCAGCAAAGCATAAAATCGGGCATAGGCATATCCTGCTCCGGCGCTTCTTTTAACTTCGCGTATGCAAGGGAAATTCTGGCGTAAGCACAGATATCATTGGAATAGCCCTCGCCCTCGCTTACATTGCACAAACGCTCGCCGCCACCTCTTGCAGCAATACCGGCCGCCTGATTCTCAGGGTAACAGACATGCAGTCCCAGAGTCGCTGGGATCTCTACCGGGAAGTTACTAGCGCACCATCCGATCTTCTCGCCCCGCTTCTTCGCTTCCATGGCATCGCTATAAGCCTTTGCAGCAATCTGCCCCAGCTTAAACTTCGCGGAATTGGGGTCCGGTGCCGGCCTGCTTTTCTTTACTTCTTCTGCCATAATGAAAAACCTCCTTATATTTTTCCGTACAGCCGCCTGTGCGAATGGGCCCGGGCTGCTGCCGTTCCACGCCTTAACAGCGCATAGCTTTTTATATAGATCGCCTCCTGGCCATGCCTTCATAGGTCAGGGGACGTATCTTTCTTTATTTCTTCTGGAAGGCATAGATGGATGCCCCCAGGGCCCCCATCAACTGGGCCATGGGATGATACTGTATCTCCACTCCCAGCTCCTTTGCCATGGCATTCCGTACCCCTGCATTCCTGGCTACGCCGCCACTCATAAATACTTGCTCCTTGATGCCCACTCTCTTGGCCAGAGAGGCCACCCTAGTGGCCACAGACTGGCAGATACCTGCCACCAGATCTGGAATCTGGGTTCCTGCCGCCAGCTGAGAAATCACCTCAGACTCCGCGAAAACCGTGCAGGTACTGGAAATATTGACCGGATTCTCTGCCTTAGCCGCCTCTACCTCCAACTGGGAGATATCCAGCTTCAGGATATTCGCCATTACGTCTAAAAAACGGCCTGTCCCTGCAGCGCACTTGTCATTCATCACAAAATTTACCATGCGCCCCTGCCCGTTGAGGGAGAGAACCTTGGCGTCCTGACCGCCGATGTCAATAACCGTCCCCGCGCCTGGGCAAACATGATGGACACCCAGGGCATGGCAGGTAAGCTCACTCACCTGAAAATCCGCCCCCTCATAGGTCTGCCGCCCATAGCCTGTAGCCACGGTACAGGAAATGGCTTCCTTTTGCAGGCCGCTTTCCTCCAAAACATGATCAATGGCCCTGGAAACCCCGTCTGTCCCCACCGTAGCGATCACGATGGAAGAAGATACGATTTCCTGGCCATCCTTTAAAATAATTGCTTTTGATGTTGTAGAACCGATATCAATCCCTAACGTAAACATATACTAAACCTCTTTAATTTTTGTCTATTTTTTATCAATTCAAAACAAAAGAAAAAGACAGATATAGTATTCTAGTATACAAGTAAATTCAAAAATTATTATCAGAGCGAACCCTGAATATGAATATTTACAAATTTATGTACAACAAAAACACTTTGTACCCTAGTATACAAGCTGTCTTTCAAGAAACAGCTTACCAACTCTGGTAAGCTTTCCTTCATTACATAGTGATATTATAACAAGTTTTCAAAAAAAAGTAAATAGTTCTTTTATACTTTTTTAATAATTTACGTTTTGCATAAAAGCCTTTGTCGATCTTGTACAACTTTCTCTCAGGATTTCTTCGTGGGCTTATGGGATCCTGCACAAATGACAGTCACCCCGGGTACTTCTATCCCGGGTATATTCCGCCTTGTTTCCTCCGCTCCCATCTGTATTGCCGTTAAATCCGGAAATAAGTAGGGTATTGAGCGACCGCTCTGTCGGAAATGGAGGTAATGGTCTCCAGATGATCAGCCATCTTTTGCTGCGCCAGGCTCAGGTTTTCCGCTTTGATAGCATTGACAATGTCCCAGTGCTGCACAATCAGCTCGGGAATCCGCTTGTCAAACGCCACGTCAAAATTCCTCCAACGGGCAACATGATTCATCAGATCCCCAAGCATGTCTACCAGCTGATAACGCCCCACACTGTCGATCATGATCTTGTGAAAAGCAGAATCAATACGGGGGAATTTCCCGGAATAGTCTATCTCTGCCCGGCATTTCTCCTGATCCGTCATATTCTCTTCCAGCCGCTTTACCAGGGCGTTTCTCTCTACCTGCCCCAGGGAGGTGAACATCTCATAGATAACTTCCTTCTCCACTGCTGTCCGTAAAACCAGAAGGTCTTCAATATGGTGGAGGTCAATAAGGCTGATATATGTACCTCTCTGGGGGTAGACCTCCAGGAATCCAAGCTGCTGGAGGCGTGCGAAAACTGTGCGGATAACCGTGCGGGATACCCCGTACTCCTTTGCCATCTGATTTTCGCTAATCAGCTGCCCCGGCTCCAGCTTCAGCTTGATAATGCGTCGGAGGATCTGTTTATAAACCTGATCCGCCGTGGCCGGCTGACTCTCCCTTTTATGTGTATACATAATCCTTCTCCCTGTCTTTGTTTAATTCTATTTTAAACAATCCAGGTAAAAAAGTAAAGAAAAACTTATCTTCCATAATGAACAGCAGCCACTTACTCATCATCGCTTAGATAATGGCGCAGAATCTGCATCAGATGCTCTAAATCTATCGGTTTTGCAATGTGTTCGTTCATCCCGCAGGCCAGGCTGCGCTGAATATCCTCGGTAAAGGCGTCTGCTGTCATGGCGATGATGGGAAGGCCAGCATCCTTCCGATCCAGCTCCCGGATAGCAAATGCTGCATCATACCCATTCATCACCGGCATACGGATATCCATCAAAATAACATCGTAATAGCCGAGCTCAGACTGTTTAAACTTCTCCACACAAACCTTTCCATTTTCTGCCCGTTCCAGACAGAATCCGGCTTCCGACAAAATCTCCTCAGCGATCTCCCAGTTTAAATCATTATCCTCTGCCAGAAGAATCCGCTTGCCCTGAAACCGCAGTTCCTCCTCCTTTGCTTTCTCCGTTTCCGTCTCCTGCTGCAGCATAAAAGGACTCAGGCCCAGGAACAGATTAGACTTAAAGAGCGGTTTTGCGATAAAGCCATGAGCGCCGGCCGCCCTGGCCTCTTCCTCGATATCGCTCCAGTCATAAGCGGAAATAATCAAGATCGGCACATCATCGCCTAAATGCCTGCGCAGCTCCTTTGTGGTCTGAAGACCGTCCATCTCTGGCATCTTCCAGTCCATCAGGATAATCTGGTAATCATCCCCCATTGTGTGATGCTGTCTTACCATCTGGATAGCCATCTTTCCGCCGGAAGCCCACTCAGCTACCACGCCGATCTCCTTTAAAGAAGCGACTACACTCTTTCCCAAATCTATATTGTCATCCACCACCAGCATCTTCCAGGGAGGAAGAATCATGTCTGCCTCTTTCATATCCGCCCGTTCAAAATCCAGCACAATATGGAATTCACTGCCCTGTCCAGGAGAACTCTGCAACTGGATGCTACCCTCCATCATCTCCACAATCGCCTTGGTAATCGCCATTCCCAGGCCAGATCCCTCAGTCTGATGAACCTGACGGCTTTGTTCTCTGGTAAACTGCTCAAAGATGGTCTTCTGAAACTCAGCAGACATCCCAATCCCATTATCCTTCACCCGGAAATGACAGCGCACATAGTTATCGCCTCTGGGGGAATCCTCCTGCTCCAGAAAGATATTGATCGTCCCGTTCTCTGGAGTAAATTTCACTGCATTGGAAATTAGATTGAGCAGTACCTGATTCAAGCGTATGCTGTCGCAGTAGACGTTCTCTGTTTGAATATCTCGAATAAAAATGTCAAAATGCTGATGTTTCGCCTTCACCTGAGGCTGGGCGATGGTGACAATGCTGTCCATGGTTTCCTGAAGGGAAACCATATAGGTATTCAATGACAGCTTGCCGCTCTCAATTTTTGACATGTCCAGCACATCATTAATCAACCCCAGCAAGTGCTTGCTGGACATGGAAATCTTCCCTAAACAGTCTGCTACCTTAGCCTGATCACCGATATTGGCCCGCGCAATAGCCGTCATCCCCACAATGCCGTTCATCGGCGTACGGATATCGTGGCTCATGCTGGAGAGAAATTCGCTTTTTGCCTGGCTTGCCTTGGCTGATTCCTGCTCTGCCCGCCGCAAATCCCTCAACTGCTGCCTGGACATCCGGTAATAGAGGAAAAACATAAGCAAAAATCCAGCAAGCATTACACCGCCCGCGGTCAGCATTGCATTTTGGCGGGTTTTATCCAGTGAGCTCACCGCGCTGTCCAAGGTGTCATACGGCATCACTGACAGGAGATGCCAATCTGTACCATTTAACCGGGAGCAGTAAATATTCTGATGTTTTCCATCGATGATGGCGCAGGAGCTGTAAGGTTCATCCCTTTCCATAGCCTCCCGAAGCTCCTTTTCGTACTGCTCCGGAGTTTTCCCCTGATGTTCAGTAAAAACAGCCCGGATCCGCTCAAAATAGCTGTCCCGGTATGCCCCGCCGCTGCGAACGATAAAGTATCCGTTGTGATCAATAATATGGGAGAACATCGTCGCCCCATCCTCATCAAGCTTCAGGATTTCCTTTAGAAAGTCCATGGTGACCCCGGCCACCAAAACGTCGCTTTCCTTTCCATCAGACATAGGATAAGCCACATCCACAGCCAAAAAAAACAGCTTTTCGCCATCGGTGCATATGCCACTGCTCACCTTTACCTCTTCTTGGCTGAGCATATTCAAAAATTCCTTCTGATCCGTGAGATTGATCGTTTCGCCGTAGAGTACATCGCTTGTTCCATCCTGCCGGTACAGAGCCAGGAAAGAAAAGTCACGTATCTTGGCGCAGAGGGCCAGCTCTTCCCGCAAGGCGTCATTGTAAGCCAGATCCTCCTCCTCGACCCGATTTACCACCCCTTCTACCTGCTTTAGCTGCATGGCAATAACTGCCTCAAACTTCTTCTGTAGCTGATCATTCATCCCAGACATGTAGCTCTTGCTGAGGTCATTGAGCGTAACCTCACTCTTCTCTCTCATCACCGAGGCTAAACAGGTGAAAACAACTGCGCCTAGAATCACCAGACAGACTGCACTTGTCAGCAAAAAGTGTTTTGTTTTTCGTTCGATCATTCTATTTTCCTTTCCAGATTCTCATTTTTCCTGGATTTATGGCGTTTATATCGCGCTGACTTTAGCTGTCTGCCTACCTGGATTCAGAACCACAAAAATATATTTCTCGTTTGTATTTTTTATTTGCCATTGCATTATACATAAAAAATGGGGAAATGTCAAATATTTGAAACCAAGTAACACTTGTACTTTTTTGGGAAAGCACATATACTAAAATGGCAAGATAAACGAAAGGAGAATGATACGCAATGTCCTCAGTAATTGATAAATTTCTGCGCTATGTTTCCTATGATACCACCTCTGTATACGAAGCTCAGCGGATTCCCAGCACAGATTCCCAGTTTGTCCTGGCAAATTTGCTGGCCAAGGAGCTGCGGGAAATGGGCGCTCTGGATGTCCGGGTAGATGAGCAATGTTATGTAATGGGGGTGATTCCCTCGAATATGGATCGGGATGTCCCTGCCCTGGGACTGATTGCTCACATGGACACCGCCCCCTCCTTTTCAGGAAATGGGGTAAAGCCGCGGATCGTAAAGGATTATGACGGGGGATCGATCTGTCTGAATCCGGATCTGGAGATTCACCTGAAGCCTGAGGAATTTCCGGAACTTTTGGATTATGTGGGGCAAGATCTGATTGTCACCGATGGCACTACTCTTTTAGGAGCGGATGATAAGGCCGGAGTGGCAGAGATTATGGCGGCGGCCCAGTATTTTCTTACCCATCCCGAAGTTCCCCACGGAAAGATCTGCATCGGCTTTACTCCTGATGAAGAAGTCGGCCGGGGAGCGGATGGCTTTTCCGTGGAAGCCTTTGGGGCAGATGTGGCCTATACGGTAGACGGCGGCGCATTGGGCGAGCTGGAGTATGAAAACTTCAATGCAGCATCTGGCAGGGTCCGCATCCATGGAAAGAGCATCCATCCCGGTTCCTCCAAAGGCGCCATGAAGAATGCGATTTTGATGGGAATGGAGTTTCAGACTATGCTTCCAGCATTTGACAATCCAATGTACACAGAAGGGTATGAGGGCTTTTATCATCTGAGCCAGTTTAGCGGCGATGTGGAGACTGTGGTGCTTGACTATATTATCCGGGACCATAATCCGGAAAAATTCGCCAGAAAAAAGCACCTCTTCCTTCGGGCCGCGGATTTCCTCAATGGGAAATACGGAAGCGGCACTGTGGAGGTGGAGTTAACAGACTCCTATTATAATATGAAGGAGAAAATCCTTCCTCACATGTACCTTATTGACCGGGCCAAAGAGGCCATGGAGGAGTTGGAGATCACACCGAAGATCTGTCCTATCCGGGGCGGCACAGACGGAGCCAGACTGTCCTACATGGGCCTTCCCTGCCCCAATCTGTGTACCGGCGGACATAATTTCCATGGGCGGTACGAATATATCTGCGTACAGTCTATGGAGAAGGTGACCCAGCTGCTGATCTTGATCGGGAAGAAGTTTGCCCAGTGAGCAAAGAGTCCGGCAAGCCGAACTCCCCCGCCAGAGCGTGGTTGTATTAATATAGAAGCAGGAGGCGTAGATGATGGCATCATCTACGCCTCCTGTTTGATTTGCCGTCAGGTGAAGCTCTATCGATTAGCAATCTCCCCGGTTATCTCCTCCCAGGTAATCCCTTTCTCCACCATAAGCACCATCATATGGTAGAGGAAGTCAGCAATCTCATATTTCATCTCCTCAGCATCCGGATTCTTGGCCGCGATGATGATCTCCGTGGCCTCCTCCCCGCATTTTTTCAAGATTTTATCGATTCCCTTATCAAAGAGATAATTAGTATAAGATCCTTCCTTGGGATTGATCTTTCGGTCCTGGATAATGGCGTACTCCTCCTCGAATACCTTTAAGGGATTAGTATCTTTATAAGCCTTTTCCGCCAATGTCTGGAAGAAACAACTGCGGTTTCCCGTGTGGCAGGCCGCTCCCACCTGGTGTACCTTGGCTAAAATGGTATCCTTATCGCAATCCAGGGATAAAGACTTTACATACTGGAAATGCCCGGAGGTTTCTCCCTTTAGCCAGAGGGCTTTCCGGCTGCGGCTGTAATAAGTCATGGTTCCTGTTTCCAGGGTTTTTTGGAAGGCCTCTTCATTCATGTAGGCCATCATCAGAACCTCGCATGTCTTATAGTCCTGGACAATCACCGGGATTAGACCGTCGCTGTTTCGCTTAAATTCCTCCCAGGGAACAGCGCTTTCAAAGGTGTCCATAGCGATCCCTGCAGTCTTCAGCTCCTGCTTTAATTGCATGCAAATATTTCCTGGCCCGTCCTTTAATACCACGCCGCCAACAAAGGGTACTTTCAGATAATCCCCCATTTCCCCGGTAACTTCCCCCTTAAGGCGGTCAGGACAGGCGCTGTCTATAGGAAGGGCAATCAGCACTGGGCTAAGGGAATACTCCTCAGGCCTCTGCTCTCCTTCCAGGCCGTCAGCAGATTTGGAAGCCTCCTCTTCCAAAAAGGAAAAGCTTTCCTGGATATCTGCTAGGGTAATCCCGGATTCCGGTGATGCATCCACCACAATCCTGGATACCCCCAGCTGCAGGTATTCCTCCGCTCGCTTTAAATACTGCCTCTCCGGCAGCCATGCATAAATGGATTCGCTCCCGAATCGGCTGGAGGCCTCCTTCATCAAATCGACCTGCTCCTCGCTGCCTGCATCCAGGCATACTGCAGATGCCCCGGCATATAAGTACTTTTTTACATCTTCCAGGCGGGATACCATTCCGCCGATGAACATGGGGGTATCCACCACCCTGCTGATCTCCTTTAAGGCGCCGATGGTTCTCTCTCTCTCTTTTTCCTCTCTGGAGCAGTCCAGGAGGTAAATCTGGTCCGCTCCGTGATTGCTCAAATTCCTGCAGAGCTCCATAGCAGAACTGGGAAGGCCCTGCCCTGTCTCCAGGCTGATTGCCTCCCGGTCCCTGATTCCCAGGCCACCGATTAATTGCTTATACTCATTCATCATCTACTCTCCCTGTGCTGTCCCTTGTGATTGATATCTTATGACCGCTTCCTTCAGATCTATCCGGTTTTCATAGAGGGCTTTACCGATAATGGCTCCCTGGATGCCCTCCTTGGAGAGATGTTCCAGATCCTCCATAGAGGACACTCCGCCGGAGGCAATCACATCTAGGCCAGTGACTCTCGTCATCGCCTTGGTCGCCTCGATATTGGGGCCTTTTAACATGCCATCTCTGGAAATATCTGTGTAAACGATATGCTGTATCCCATACTCCTTCATCTTGATGCCAAGCTCCAAAGCAGTGATCTGGCTCACCTGTTCCCATCCCTGGATTGCCACATAGCCGTCTCTGGCGTCGATTCCCGCTACAATAGCCTCTTCTCCGAAGGCTTCTGTCAGCTCTTTTAAAAATTCCGGGCACTCTACAGCTTTGGTTCCGATGATCACCCGCTTCACCCCCAGAGAAAGCATATTCTCCACATCCTCTCTGGTGCGGATTCCTCCGCCGATCTGGACGGGAATGGTAACGGCCTCCACAATCCCCCGGATCACCGGCTCATTCACCGAATGGCCGGCCAGCGCGCCGTCTAAGTCCACCAGGTGAAGGAAAGTGGCTCCCTGTTCCTGCCAGTAGCGGGCCACCTTTTCCGGCGCATCGGAATATACGGTGGCCTCCTTAAATTCTCCTTGACGCAGACGGACGCATTTTCCGTCCTTTAAATCGATTGCCGGGTATAACTGCATTGGTTTTCCTCCTTCTCTGGCCTGTGCACGCTCCTTGGCTGCTTCTCTCCGGGCTGTCCGGACCCTGGCCTCCAGCTCTTCCTTCAGGCTGGCGTACTGTCTGCGGCATTTAAACCGCTCGATCACGATATGGTTTCCCCCATCCTCCATCTCCGCCATCAGGATGTCTAAGTTCTCCGACAGATAGGAAATTTTGGCATAAGGAATAATGTTAAAGTAGTAGACAGCTGTGATAAGATAATGCTCTGTCAAATATAGTGGCAGTCCCTTTTTCACCGGCGCCGCACTGGAAAGCTCCTGGTCAGCCTGGAGAATCCAGGGGGTAAAAGAGGCCATCCGCCCCTGGCACCGTATCAGCTCTTTCCGATACCGGAGAAGCAGGATCATGCCAGAAGCTAAGAAGAGCAGCGGGAAGAAAAAGATGCCCATAGCCCAGCCATTCTCCTTTTGGAAGGTGGAGGGGCGGGTATCCAGGAAGTACTCCCCTACCATGGAGGAAAGCTCCTGGGCACTGATGGGAAGCTGCTCCTTCTCATCCCACATCTTGCTGTAGGACTCCCTGGCAAAGCCCATAATCTCGGAATTTAATGGACGGCTAAAGCCCTGGATGGAGATCAGCCCCGGATCCTCTGCTTCCAAGTCATAGGTGTAGTCTAAAAGCGCCTGAAGATCCTCCGGCAAATCCCCCTCCACAGAAAAGATCACTGGTTTTAAGGAGGTGTCAAAACCGAAATACAGCAGATAGCCCTCCTGGACATGCTCCGCAAAGCTGTCCGTCATAAACTGGAGAGAGACTGTGCTGTAGCCGGTAGCAGCGCTGGAATCAAAATAATTGGGATGCCCCAGCTGCTCCTCATACTCCTGCTGTAGCAGAGCGTAGAGAAAAAAGCCGCTGATCAGGGAAGATACCCCCAGCAGGAGGCAGAGCGCCCCTGCAAGGAGGGAGCGCCGGAAATAGATCATCTTCGTCATCTTTTCCGACAGGGAAAATTTTCGCTTTTGTGTTTCCATGGATAACTTTGCTCCTTTTCTCATCGCCTCACCCTTGCTGTTCAATTCTGCGCCCCTTACCGCCGCAGGACGTGAACTGCGTCACAGTGATCCCTTGGTGGAAAGCACGCCGGCAATCCGAGGATCTTGCCAGGTAGCCTCGTCCAGCGCCTTGGCAAAGGCCTTAAAGGCGGCCTCGATGATATGGTGGTTATTGCTTCCGGAAATCTGCTTGATGTGGAGATTCATCTGAGCCCCATAGGAAACCGCGTAAAAGAATTCCTTGATCATCTCTGTTTCCAGATCCCCTACAAATTCCCGGTCAAGCGACACGTCCCACACCAGATAAGGACGACCACATAAGTCAAGAGCGCAGAGAATCAGCGCCTCGTCCATGGGGAGCATCTGGGATCCATAGCGGCGGATCCCTTTCTTCTCTCCTGCCGCCTCCCGGATGGCGTTCCCAAGGACGATTCCCACATCTTCGATGGTGTGGTGGGTATCTACCTCCAAATCCCCAGTTACCTGGAGCCTGAGATCGAATAAGCCGTGTCTGGCGAAATTATTTAACATGTGGTCGAAAAATCCAATCCCTGTGGCAATGTCCGCCTGACCACTACCGTCCAGGCTTAACGTCATGGAAATGGAGGTTTCTTTTGTGTTCCGCTCAATGGATGCTGTCCGCAACTGAGGTTGATTCATCGCTGTCCTCCTGTTTTTCTTTTATCGTAATTAGCATCTGAAGCCGCTATTTCTCAAACCGCACATGGATAGAGTTTGCATGGGCGGTGAGGTATTCGGAGTTGGCGAAAGCCTCGATGTCCTCATGAGCTTTCTCCAGCGCTTCCCTGGAGTAATAGATAATACTGGACTTCTTGATAAAGTCGTCCACTCCCAAGGGAGAGAAAAATTTGGCGGTTCCATTGGTGGGCAGAACGTGATTCGGGCCTGCAAAGTAATCTCCCAGTGGCTCCGAGCTATACTCCCCAATAAAGATAGCCCCTGCATTCCGGATCTTAGTCATCACCTCAAAAGGATTTTTCGTCACGATTTCCAAATGCTCCGACGCGATGTCATTGGCTGTCCGGATAGCTTCATCCAAGGTCTCCGCTACCAAAATATATCCGTAGTTTTCCAGGGATTGCTCTAAGATCGCCTTTCTGGAAAGGTTCTCCACCATCTGATCTACTTCCCGGGACACTGCCGCTGCAAGCTCCATGCTGGTGGTCACCAGGATCGCGCTGGCCAGCTCATCGTGCTCTGCCTGGCTCAAAAGATCCGCCGCCACATACCTGGGGTTGGCCGTCTCATCGGCAATCACCAGGATCTCGCTTGGCCCCGCGATGCTGTCAATACTCACATGGCCATACACAGCCTTTTTTGCCAAAGCCACGAAAATATTTCCAGGGCCCACAATCTTATTCACTCGGGGGATAGACTCTGTCCCAAAGGCCAAGGCGGCCACCGCCTGAGCGCCTCCCACCTTATATACTTCCGTAGCGCCAGCCATGTGGGCAGCGGTCAGGGTCACTGGGTTCACCTTGCCGTCTGCTCCCGGCGGGGTAACCATCACAATCCTCTCTACCCCGGCCGTCTTTGCCGGGAGGATATTCATCAGCACAGTGGAGGGGTAAGCCGCCTTTCCTCCAGGGACGTACACGCCCACACTCTCTAAAGGTGTAATCTTCTGTCCCAAAATGGTCCCGTCCGGCTTGCTGGAAAACCAGCTCTGGCGAACCTGGCGCTGATGGTATTCAGAAATATTGGCCATGGAAGCCTGGATCACCTGGATCAGCTTTGGATCCACCTGTTCTCTAGCCTCTTCAATCTCTTCTCTGGTCACCCGGATGGAGGCGGCATCGATCTTCGCATGGTCGAACTGTTCGGTAAAAGCAAAGAGCGCTGCGTCCTTTTTCGCCTTCACCTGATGGATAATCTGCTCCACCGTGTCTGCGTATTGGGTATAATTATTGGGATCCCGCTTTAGCAATCCCTCCAGAATATTCTGCTTCGTGCTCTCATCTAACCGGATGATTCTCATATCTGCTGCTCCTCCTCCCGCAAAATCTCCTGTAATCCCTTGATCATTTTGGAAATCCGTTCATTTTCCCGCTTCATACTCACCTGATTCACCACTACCCGGGCCGATAAAGGGCAGACCTCCTCCAGCACCACCAGTCCATTTTCCCGCAGCGTGCTTCCGGTTTCCACGATATCCACAATCACATCGGAAAGTCCCACAATGGGAGCCAGCTCGATGGAGCCGTTCAACTTGATAATCTCCACGGTCTGGTGCTTTTTATTATAGAAGTAATCCTTAGCGATATGGGGATACTTGGTGGCCACCCGGATCAACTCGTGATGCTTGAGCCGCTCCCCGGCCTCCTGGGGGCCGCAAACGCACATGCGGCACCTCCCCATCTTCAAGTCCAGCACCTCATAAAGCTTCCGGCTCTCTTCTAATATGGTGTCCTTTCCCACAATGCCGATATCTGCGGCGCCGTATTCCACATAGGTGGGGACGTCACTGGCCTTGGCCAGGAAGAAGCGCATGCCTAGCTCTTCATTGATAAAGATCAGCTTTCGGGAGTGCTTGTCTCCCATCTCTTCGCATTGAATCCCGATCCGCCCGAATAGCTCCATGGCCTTCTCCGCAAGCCGGCCCTTGGCCAGGGCAACGGTAATATATCTCATCTTCTCTCTTCCTCCTTTACAGCTCCTGCTCTTTCTCATAGTCCTTCCGATCCATCAGGCGGAACTCACCGGTGTCCGCCTGGTAGTCATTCACCCAGGAGCCGTCCCCAAAGACATAGACCAAATGGGACATGCCGCTGCGGATTGCCATCTGAAGGTAAGACTCCATGGAAGGCGTCTGGTGCTTCCTCTGGAACTGCACTGGCCTGCCCGCCTGGCGAAACTTCTTGGCCAGGGCAATGGCCGGAAGCCTGGCCGAGATGTCAAAGAGGATCAGAGTATCCGCTTTCTGCACTGGCAGGGTGATATGCTGGGCAGAAAGAGCCATAAGGAGCCGATCAGCAACAATTCCAAAGCCCACAGCAGGGGCATCTTTCCCAAACTGCTGTAAAAGCTTATCATACCGCCCTCCGGTGACTATATAGTCCCCGGTTCCATAGGTGTAGGCTTTAAAGATAATCCCAGTATAATACTGATACTTGCTCAACATTCCCAAGTCAAAGGAGATGTACTCAGAAAGTCCATAGTTCTCCATAATCTCATGAACCTTCTCCAGACGCTGGATGGCAAACAGCGCCCGCTTATTATTGGTCAGAGCCTTCGCCATCCGAACCTGCTCAATGGATCCGGAAAGCTCTGGCAGGCGCAGGAATACTTCCTTTAATTCCTGCGTAATCGGCGCCGACTGCAAAAGCTCCTCCACGCCAAATACATTTTTATTCTCAATCAATTCCCGAAGCTGGGCCTGGCTCTCCTCATCCAGCCCTGCCTCTTCTACCAGGCCACGGTAAAATTCCACCTGTCCCAGCTCCACCTGGAACTCTTCCAGCCCTGCTGCTTTCAGGCAGTCGATAACCAGGGCAATGATCTCTGCATCCGCGTCGCTGGAATCGTCCCCAATCATTTCCGCCCCGGTCTGGGTAGACTCCTTAAGCCGGCCCTGATAGCTGGTATTGTTGGTAAAGGTCCGCTCCAGATAACATAGACGCAGCGGCATGGTTTCCTGTTCAAAATACTTTGCCACACAGCGGGCGATTGCCGGTGTCATATCCGGCCGAAGCACCAGAGTGTTATTATCCCGGTCAAAGAATTTAAACATTTCATTGGAGCTGACACTACCCCGATCCTTATTAAAAATGTCAAAAAACTCAAAGCTGGGGGTCTCGATATGCTGGTAGCCGTAAAGGTAGAGGGTTTTCAGGATCCTTTCCTGAACCTTCAGTTTTTGGCGGCATTCCATATCGTAAATGTCACGGACGCCCTCTGGCGTGTGGATTAGTTTATTGGTCATATTGTCTCCTTTTGGTGCTTTTGTATGGTACAGTGCTAATCTGATAACGTGACTATCATTATAAGAAAGAATCCAAGTTCTGTCAATCCTTATTTGCCTCCTGCTTTCGCTCCAGATCTTTCTGCAGCGGCTCCAGGTAATGGACATACATGTCCCGGTGGGCGCGAATGGCAAAGGACTGATCTACCTCCTCATAGGTAAAGCTTTTCCGTCCCCCCGCCTCCATCCGGTTCCAAAAACTCTTGATGTGTTCAAAGGGCAGGTAATAAAGCTCATTTCTGGCTGTGTAAGACAGAATGATAAAGGCCACCCCTCCCTGGTGTTCAAATTCCTCCATAAAAGCCACCTGGTGAGGATGGATATTCTGCAGGGGGAAGGTGTCTGTTTTACACTCCTTGGCGTCGAAACAAACCGGGATACCCTGTACCGCCCCGATATAGTCCACCGTGCTCTTCTGGCCGAAATAGGCCAAGGTAATATGGCGGCTGGCCTTGTCAATCTCAATGGGGGTAATAGGGGTTGGAACCTTTTGAATCAAAGCCAGGCCCTTTTCCCGGTAGCTGTCATTGGTGTGGTTGATTAAGTCCTCCAGTCCGGAACCGCGAAGGCCCCGGGTATGCCAGGTTCCCATGGGAATCTCCCCCTTTCTAAACCTTCATGCGTCTGGCAGGCGCATTGGGAATGGCCGCACTTTGGCTGCCTATTTGGCAGCGTCCTTTTATCGTAAACAATGAAAGGATGCTGCAAAAGTAACCTCGTTTGCTCTTTGCAGCACCCCTCCTGGTTTCTCATCGACAAAACGTATAAATTTTCCTCTGCATCCACAATGTGCCTGGTCAGCTCTGGAACCGCTTCGCCTGCTCTTCGATCAGCGCTTGATCCTCGAAATAATTGATCTTCATGGCCCGCTTTACCTGAGCTAAGGTTTGGGCGGCGACTGCCTTGGCCTTTCGGCTTCCCTCCTCCAGCATCTGGTAAACCGCAGGAATATCCTTCTCGAATTCCTTTCTTCTCTCCCGGATGGGGGCCAGCTCGTCCTGGAGCACATTATTTAAGAACTTCTTTACTTTCACATCTCCCAGGCCGCCCCGGGTGTAGTGGGCCTTTAGGGCATCCAAATCCGGATATTCCGGCAAGAACTTCTGGAAATGCTCATCCTTACAAAAGGCGTCCAGATAGATAAATACCGGATTGCCCTCCACCTGTCCTGGATCCTCCACCCGCAGATGATTGGGATCCGTAAACATGGACATGATCTTTTTTCTCACATCCTCGGCTGTATCGGATAAGTAGATGCAGTTTCCTAAAGATTTGCTCATCTTCGCCTTGCCATCCGTGCCGGGAAGGCGAAGGCAGGCCTTATTATCCGGAAGAAGGATATCCGGCATAGTCAAGGTTTCCCCGTAAACTGAATTAAACTTGTGGACAATCTCCCGGGCCTGCTCGATCATGGGCATCTGATCCTCCCCCACCGGAACCGTGGTGGCCTGGAAGGCAGTGATGTCCGCAGCCTGGCTAATGGGATAAGTAAAGAAACCTACCGGGATGCTGGTCTCGAAATTCCGCATCTGGATCTCCGCCTTTACTGTGGGATTCCTCTGAAGGCGGGAAACCGTAACCAGATTCATATAGTAAAAGGACAGCTCACACAGCTCCGGAATCTGGGACTGGATAAACAGGGTAGACTTGGCTGGATCCAGACCAGCGGACAGATAGTCTAAGGCTACCTCGATAATATTCTGCCGCACCTTCTCCGGGGTATCCGCATTGTCCGTCAAGGCCTGTGCATCTGCGATCATAATAAAGATCTGGTCATATTCTCCGGAGTTCTGCAGCTCCACTCTTCTCTTTAACGAACCTACGTAGTGCCCTACATGAAGCTTTCCCGTAGGCCGGTCTCCTGTTAAAATAATCTTTGCCATATTTGTCATATTCCTTCCAAACTTGTCTGAATTTCGATCTCTATTTACTATACCGTCTGGATCGCAGGATGTCAAGAGCCGGGGGAAAATAGCACTTGCAGATCGCAAATGGATAATTACTGTTCATAACCAATCCTACAATTTGCAGGCTCTTCCAGCACTGACTTCGTTTTCAGGAAAAATCGTTAAAAATTCCTCTGGAACGGGCGCGGTAAAGCTCCTCCCTGAGACACCTTCAAATGGCTGGGGAAGCTCAGGGAGATCCAGCTTCCAGGAATGAAGCAGCTGGGAGCGAATGCCATACCGGCGGAGCGCCCTGGCATTGACCGATTGGACGCCATATTTATAATCTCCCACAATGGGATGGCCGATAGATGCCAAATGGGCGCGAATCTGGTGGGTCCTGCCGGTGAGCAGCGCCACTGAGATCAGGGTGTAAGCGCCATTGTGAGCCAAGGGGCAGTACCGGGTTCGGATAGGCTGGCTTCCCTCCACCTCCTTGGGGAAAATCCGCACCTGGTTCGTCCCTTCCTCCTTCCGGAGAAATCCGGCAATCTCCCTGGGCTCATTCACAGCGCCGGCCACAATGCACTGATAATATTTATGAATGCTCCGATCCTGAAATAATCCAGACAAAAGCTGCAGCCCGGCCAAGGTCTTTCCTGCTGCCACTAACCCGCTGGTATTCCGGTCCAGGCGGTTGCAGACTGAGGGGCGGAAAGTGCGAAGCTCCTCCTGGGTAAGCTGTCCGGAAGCCAGTAGGTAGTCGATCACCGCCTCCACCAGGGAATAGTCGGAAGCCTTTGCCTTCTGGGAAAGGACTCCCGAGGGTTTATTGAGAATTAAAATATGTTTATCCTCATAGAGAATATTCAGCGGGAAGGACTGCCTGGAAACCGCCTCCTTGGGCCCCTGTCCCTTCCCCGGCAGTTGGGGCTTAGGATCTTTTGCCCAGTACCCGGAAAACTTGCTGATGGTCTCTTCCGCGAGAAACAGCTGGATCTCATCCCCCACCGCCAGCCGTTCTGAGCCTTCACACCGCTTCTGATTCAAGGTGATATTCTTTTTCCGCATCATCTTATAAAGGAAACTTTTCGGGGCCAGGTTCAAATATTTCGCCAGAAACTTATCCAGGCGCTGGCCAGCTTCATTCTCGTGGATGGTTAATGTCTTCATAGACGTTTTTCCTTACATTGAAAGATTTTTTAGCAGCTTCACCGTGTACTCTACGCTGCCGTCATCCTCGTATTCTTCAGCCGGTTTTAAGGAATCCGCCCGCTTCCAAAAGGCGCTTTCCTCCAAAATGATCTTCATATGAGGATCCAGCCGATGGGAGCGGAGAATCTGGTTAAAGGCTTCCTCTGCTTTGGGCACGGAAATTTTGTCCTTGGCACAGTAAGCGTACACCCCGGTGGGATGCACCAGAATCCCGTCCATGGGAAGGATAAACTCCCTGGAGGTTAAGATTAAGTCATAGAGCACCTCCGCCTTATGGGTATAGGTGGATAACTTCTGGTGAAAGCCTTCCCCTGGGGTCCGGTACTTAAATGAGGCAAAAAAGGGCGCAGCCACATTCGCCGTGGGAAGGACGGTGAGAATCGCTGAGACAGTAAGGATATTCTTCCAGGCTGTCTCCTTCACCACCATCCGTATTCCAAGGAGAAGCAAAATCAGGGCAGCCCCCAAAAGGATCTTTGCCAGCTCTGTCTTCTTATGGTAATCCCGGTATCCATACTGGCCCTTGGTTGGTCTTGGTTTTTTCATTGGCAGGTCATCTCTTTTCTTTTGCTGCTGCCCGCGGCCTGTGATCCACAGCAGCTCTCTTTCTTAAAAAAATTTCAGCATCCATCGATGAGGAATAATCTTGCACAGCAGATGGAACAGCTTCATCAATGTTCCGTAAACTGACACGGTCCTCCCCATCAAGCTATCCCGGATAGCCTTCTTTACCACCTTTTTGGGGTCAGCCATAGCCAGCTGCTTATAGATGGGCATAGTTCCGGTGGTCTCAGCGATTTGAAAAAACTCCGTTTTCACCGGCCCTGGGCAGACGGCTGTGACACAGATTCCCCGCTTCTTTAACTCCACATGGAGCGCCCGGCTGTAGCTCAGCACGAAAGCCTTGGTGGCCGCGTAGATGGCAAAGCCTGGCTGGGGCAGAAAGGCAGCTGAGGAGGCATACTGGAGAATACGCCCGTTTTTCTGCATGTAAGGGAGGACCAGATGGGTCACCGCACACAGTGCCTGGCAATTCAGCTGTACCATCCCCATCTCATCCTCCAGGGCCACACCCCCAGCCCTGCCGATCTTGCCAAAACCTGCGGCATTCACCAGAAACACTACCTGGGGATGATTCTGCTCCAGGGCCATCTTCAACTTCTCCAACTGGATCCGGTCCGTAATGTCCATGGGGAACTGGCGAGTAGGCGCCGGCAGTTGTCCCTCCAGCTCTTCCAGCCGATCCTTTCTTCTGGCAATCAGCCAGATCTCATCCAGCTTTCCCCCAAAGCGGTCTGCCAGCTGGATAGCCGTCTCTCTCCCCATACCGGAGGATGCTCCGGTAATCATCGCGATTTTCATCCTCATCACCTCTTCTTTTTATGGATATTTCGTATAGTCTTCTTCTTTTCCGGCTCTTTGAGGCCATTCTTAGCCTTTGCATTTTGGGATATTTTATCCGCGGATTTTTTTGTTCCGGCTCCGGCCCGATTTTTTGCTCCAATCCTCCCAGAATGCTTCTTTCTGGTCCCAGCCGCCTTTCCCGCTTCTCCCTCCTTGCTTTTGCCGCCCCTTGGCCGAAGCAGGCATTTGGGCCCAAAGCCGATCAGGTCCTCCCTCCCGGCCTTGATCAGCGCCTCCTTTGCCAGATCATACATTGCCGGATTCCGGTACTGGATCAGCGCCCTCTGCATAGCTTTCTCATGAGGGCTCACCGGCGCATAGACCTTCTCCATGGTTCTGGGATCTCGCCCAGTATAGTACATACAAGTAGAAATGGTGGAGGGGGTGGGATAGAAATCTTGCACCTGCTCCGGCATATAACCCAGATCCCGGACATATTCCGCCAGCTCCACCGCCTCCTTTAAGGAAGACCCGGGATGGGAGGACATTAGGTAGGGAACTAGATACTGGCGCATTCCCAGCTGCTCATTCATCCTCTCATACTCCCGGCAGAACTGCCGGTATACTCCCTGCTCCGGCTTTCCCATATGCGCCAGTACCTTTGCTGACACATGCTCCGGAGCAACCTTCAGCTGACCGCTTACATGGTATGCGCACAGCTCCCGCAAAAAGTCCCGGCTGGAATCTGCCAAAAGATAATCAAAGCGGATGCCAGATCGGATGAATACTTTTTTCACCCCAGGAAGGCTCCGAAGCTTCCGGAGAAGGGCAATATAATCCTCATGGCTGGCCTTCAGATTCCTGCAAGGCCTGGGAAACAGACACTGCTTCCCAGGGCAAGCTCCTCGGGATAGCTGCTCTTTACAGGCCGGGAGGCGGAAATTTGCCGTTGGCCCGCCCACATCATGGATATACCCCTTAAAATCCGGTTCTCCGATAAGAAGTCTAGCCTCCTCCAGAAGAGAATCATGGCTCCTGGCCTGGATAATCCGGCCCTGGTGAAAGGTAAGGGCGCAGAAACTACAGCCTCCAAAACAGCCCCGGCTGCTGATCAGGCTGAATTTTACCTCCTGGATTGCCGGTACACCCCCTTCCCTGTCATAGGAGGGATGGGCCGCCCGCACATAGGGCAGGTCATACACCCGATCCATCTCCTCCTGGGTCAGAGGCTTTGCCGGCGGATTCTGCACCACATATTGACTGGCTCCATAGGGCTCCACCAGACGCTTTCCGGAGAATGGATCCGTATTCCGGTACTGGATAGCAAAGCTTTCGGCATAATTCTCCCTGTGCTCCTGGAGCTCTTTAAAGGAGGGGAGCAGCTGATAATCGTAAACCGAGTCCAAGCTTCTGGTTTGATAAACCGTCCCCTCCACAAAGGTGATATCAGAAACCGCAATACCGCTGTCCAGGGCCTGGGCAATCTCCACAATGGAACGCTCCCCCATCCCATAGGAAAGGATATCTGCCTGAGCATCCAGGAGGATGGAGCGCTTCAACTGATCTGCCCAGTAATCATAGTGGGCCAGACGCCGAAGGCTGGCCTCAATGCCGCCGATGATAATGGGAACCTTGGGATAGCTGCGGCGAATTAGGTTGCAGTAGACGATCACCGCCCGATCTGGACGCTTCCCCATCACCCCGCCTGGGGTATACTGGTCTGTCTTCCTCCGCTTTTTGGATACAGCGTAATGGTTCACCATAGAATCCATATTTCCGGCAGACACCAGAAAACCCAGCCTGGGCTTTCCCAGAATAGTAATGCTCTCCTCCCGCCTCCAGTCCGGCTGGGAGATGATTCCCACCCTAAAGCCAAAGGCCTCCAGCACCCGGCTGATGATGGCTGTGCCAAAGGAAGGATGATCCACATAGGCGTCGCCGGAAATGTAGACAAAATCGCATTCTTCCCACCCTCGCTGCTCCATATCCTGGGGGCAGATCGGGAGAAATTCAGTCCCCCGCTCCATAGCTTCCTCCTGTCAGCTCCAGATAGCTCTCAATAAAGTAATCTGCCAACGCCGCCTTTTCCACCCGTATTTCCCTGGAAAAGGCATCGTCCACAGCCACCACCGTCATCCCTGCCGCCTTGCCTGCCCGGATCCCCGCCGGGACATCCTCAAAGACCAGACACGCGCTGGGGGGAACCTGCAGATGCTCCGCCACCTTCAGATAGATATCTGGAGAAGGTTTTCCCTGGGCCACCTCGCATCCGGTGGTAATATTCTGAAAACAGCCCTGAATCCCCAGAGATCCCAGAACCGCGTCCACCATCTCCCGTCCATTGCTGGTAGCTATCCCCATAGGCAATCCCCGGCGGGCCAGCTCCTCCAGAAATTCTCCTGCCCCTTCCTTTAAGGGCACCTCATTCCGATACTTTTCAATGGACATCCTGGTCCAATCTTCTTTAATCTCCTCAATCGTGCTGGGAATCCGGAACCGCTCCTTAAAGTAGATGGCGGTCTCGGTGAAACTCATCCCCTCAATGGCCTTCTGCAGGTCCGGCGGGCACTCATGGCCAAAACGCCCCAGATACTCTATGTCAATGGCTTTCCACATCCACATAGAATCCACCAGCGTCCCGTCCAGATCAAAGAGCACTGCCTTCTTTCCTTTTAATATGGTCGTCATCATCTTATCTCACCTCCCCGGCGCTCACATCCATTAATTTCTCTAATTCTTCCTCCGTCAACGGCCGGGACTGCCCCGGCGCCAGATCATCATCCAGAATCAGCGGCCCCATGGAAATCCGTTTTAAATAGGTAACCCTGCATCCAAGGGCTTCAAACATCCGCTTAACCTGGTGGAATTTCCCCTCCTGGATGGTGAGGGTAACTCTGGTAAAGGATGGGGCAAATCCATCCCCGCTTCTCCCCTTTTCCTCCAAAGGCTCCAGGATTGTTAAGCGGGCCGGGCGAGTTTTCGTGCCGTCCTCAAGAAGCAATCCCCTTTCCATCTGCTCCTGGCTGTCTCCAGGCAGACTTCCAGAAATCTCTGCATAATAAGTCTTGTCCACATGCTTTTTTGGCGAGAGCAGCCGATGGGCCAGATCCCCGTCATTGGTAATCAGCAGCAGACCCTCTGTGTCAATATCCAGACGCCCCACGGGAAATAAATCCGATCTTCTAGCCTGGGTCAGAAGGCTCACCACTGTGGGATGGATCCGATCCTCGGTGGCAGATACCACCCCCTGAGGCTTATTCAGAAGGTAATATTCCTTCGCCGCATAGGAAATTATTCGCTCGTCCACCTGGATGAGATCCTGGGCCGGGTCAACCTTTTCGTTGCTCTCCTTCACTGTCTGGCTATTTACCTGCACCCGACCCTTGCGCACCATCTCCTTTACCTGGCTGCGGCTCCCCTCTCCCATCTCCGCTAAAAATTTATCCAAACGTATCATCGATCCCATCAATGCCTCTCCTTCCGGCTTTATCTGATTTGCCACGGCTCCTGCTCTGGTAAAAAGCGGCCGGACGCCTACGAATAGCGCCAGCCCGGATAATACTTATTCTTTAATTTCCCTCTCTCCTCCTTGGCCCAGCCCAATGGGAAATCCTCCACACACACCAGACGCCAGCTGGCTTCCTTCTGCAGATTTCCCTTCCCTGCCTTTCCCTGGCATCCATTTTCCTGGAGCTCCTCCTCTTTAAGCGCCAAAGTTTCCCCCTTCAGGTAGCGGATCACCCGCTCATCCTCATGGGAAAACCGAATCACACGGGGATACTCCTCTGGCCTCAGCGCCATGGCAAGAGCCTGGCTGGGCTCAAACCGGCTGCGCTTTACTGTCCCCAGCCACAGGCCCGTGCGAAGATAGCGAAGCCGAAGCCCTTCCGGAAAATCCTCCGGCAGATAAAACAGGTTCTCCCCCTTTCTAAGGATACGTGAATAGTCCAGATGGAACGAGGTCTCCTCCATAAAGGAAAAAAAGCCCGCTAGATCCTCCTCACCGGAAGAAAAGCCCCTTCTATGGGGAAGAGCTGGGGATAGCCTTTCCTTGTCATCCTTCCTTTCCCCGTCCCTTGGGTCCTGGCACGCTTTTCGAAACAAGGCCAGGAAATGCCCCTCTCCCCGCACCCGGTGAGGGAACAGCCGGAGAAGGCCCGGCATCCCCGCTTCTACTGCTGCCCCGAAAATAGCGGGAAGGGGCTCCAGCGCCATTTGGGGGAATTGTGCTAAAACGTAAGACACATTTTCTTCATCCTCCAGGGTGGAAAAGGTACAGGTGGAATATAGCAGATATCCTCCCGGCCTCAGCATCGTCACCGCCTGGGCCAGGATCTCCTGCTGAATCGGCCCATAGTGCTCCGGCCCCCGCTCCAGCCAATCCTTCACCATTCCAGGCTCTCTCCGGAACATCCCCTCACCGGAGCAGGGCGCGTCTACTAAGATGCAGTCGAAAAATTCCGGAAGACTTCGGGCAAGGGTTTCTGGCGGCTCGCTGGTCACACAAGCATTGGGAATCCCGAAAAGTTCCAGATTTTTTAAGAGCCCTTTAGCCCGGGAGTTACTGATATCATTGGCAAAAAGCAGTCCCTTTCCCCGAAGCTTTGCCCCCAGCTCCGTCGCCTTGCCTCCTGGGGCGGCGCATAGATCCAGCACCCGATCCCCCGGCTTCACTGGAAGAAAAGCAGCAGGCGTCATGGCGCTGGGCTCCTGGAGATAATACAGCCCAGCATAATAATAAGGATCCTTCGAGGGAATCCAGGAAGCATCATTTGGCTCTGCCCCCTGGCCAGACGGCAGCGCATCAAGGAAAAAGCCGTTGGGAATCCAGGGAATCGGCTCAACGGGAACAGGGCAGAGCCCCAAAAATCTCTCCGGTGACAGCTTCCAGGTGTTTACCCGCAGCCCTCTGCTCCAAGGTTTAGACAGGGCTTCCAGGTAATGGGGATATTCCTCGCCTAAGAGGCGCTGCTGCTGTGCCAGAAATGCTTCTGGTAGTTCCTTCCAATTCATTGTTTTCTCCTTCAATAATCCGCTTTTCTGAGAAAGCGCTCGCTGTATTTTAGCACCCAGTAGGGATTCACGCTCAGCTCGTCATAATGATCCGTGGGAAGATAAATCCCCAGATGAAGATGTACCGGGAAATTTCCCACGGTATTCTCTTTAACCCCATACCCGGAATCCCCCATGTATCCCAAAAGGGCGCCGGGGTAAACCTGTTCCCAAACCTGCCATTCCTGAGCATACTGATACAAGTGTCCATAATAAAAATACGCGCCGGAGGGGGCCCGGATCCCGATGCGCCATCCACCCAGTTCCAGCCACCCTACCTGCTCCACCTGACCTCCAGTCATAGAAAGTACCGGGTAGAAGCCCCTGGGACGTTCTGTTCCCAAGATATCACAGCCTTCATGGCAGCGGTCTCCCCGGTAGGTACGAGGTTCCAAAAAGCTGTCCTCGTAAACGGGAAAGGGCGCTGAAGCGCTGGCCCCATTCTCCCAGCTCTTTTCCGGATTCCCAGATATAGGGATAGGGAAGCAGGCAATATCCTGAAAGATCATCCGGTACGCCTGAGTCAGTTTCTGGTATTCTGCCGGCTTTCCGGCCATAAGCGCTCTCTTGATCCCAGGCCACTGCTGATACTCCTCCCAGGTCAGCCGGCGAAGGTCGTAATTATGCTCCACCATCAGCGCCGCTACTGCCTCACAGTCCAAATCCGACAGGGAGAGGATCCCCTCCCCCAGGCGCATCCTTCGGAAAGATTCCTCCTCCCAGGTATAAGCGCCCAGCTGGTAGCGTTCCGGATTAGTTAAAAAATACTCCGTAAGCCCAGCCTGATAAATGGAAAGCAGAAGAAGCAGAAGCCAAATCCCAATCATATGCATGATCCTTCTCCACATATACTGTGTTAACTATGTATACGCAAAGGAGCAGGAGAAAACCCATGAAGCCAAAAATATTTTTTACAAAGGTTCTGCTTTCTTCCATTATGCTTCTTCTGCTGTGCTTTCCGGAAATCTCTCTGGAGGGAGCAAAAAGAGGGCTCCTGCTCTGGTATCAGACGGTCCTTCCCACTCTGCTTCCCTTTATGATCTGCACCAATTTGCTGATAAGCAGCAATACGGTAAAATTCCTCACCGCCCCGGTATCCCCCATCCTCTCCCGCCTTTTTGGCCTGTCCGAAAATGGATGCTTCGTTCTGCTGAACGGGATTCTATGTGGCTATCCCATGGGCGCTAAAACCTGCAGTGATTTCCTGGATCAGGACTGCCTCTCGCTGGCCGAAGCCAAAAGCTTGTACGCCGTAAGCAGCTTTCCCAGCCCCATGTTCCTTGCTGGCTTCGTGATGGCCAAGATTGCCCAGGCAGCCGGGCCGGGGACTGTGCCATTCTGGAAGCTGGCGTTGTCCGTCTATCTTCCTGTCCTTCCCATGTTCCTCCTGGCAGGGGCCATCTATGGATTTCCCGCAAAAAAGGGCCTGAGGCCCCAGGCCGGGAAACAGCCCCTCTTCGCCGGAGCATCAGCCTGCGCTGACTTGGGAACAGCCGTCGGCAAAAGCGCTGGTCGGGGGAATTCAGCCCAGCTCTCCCTTTCCACATGGCAAAAGCCCAACTTCAACGCTCCTCAACCTCATCTTCCGTTAGACGAAGCCCTGATGTCCTCCATAGAAGTCATGGTGAAGATCGGAGGATATCTGATGATTTTCTCCATCCTGGCCGCTTTCCTGAAAACCCTTATCCCCTCTGGCACCCTTCAGGCGCTGCTGATCTCCCTGGCGGAAATGACCACCGGCATCCAGGAAATCTCCGTTTCCTTTCCCGGCTCCGGCGCCTGGAGCGCCGGACTCATCCTGGCTACTGCTTCCTTCGGCGGATTTTCCAGCGTATTTCAGGTAAAAAGTGTTACAAAAAATGTCGGATTATCCATCCGACATTATATCCTGTGGAAAATCCTCCATGGCCTTCTGGCCTGGGGAATCTTTTCTGTACTCGTGTATTGTCTGGATTAGTTCTGGTGAAACTCTGCAGGATATTCGTTCATCGGCAAGGCGGATGCCACAGCCTCTACTCCGATGGCGGCGCCTCCTCGCCAGGAGTCTCCTGTACGATCCCTCCTGCCAGCTCGTTCCGGTTATTCAGCACAATATCATAGCTGGACTGCATGGAGGTGATAAATGCGTCAAACCGTCCTCTGGCGCCCTCCATCGTGTGGTTGATAATGGTCTGAAGGCTGCCCAGCATGTCATCGGTATACTGAACCGCCCCCTGACGGATACTGTTGGCGTCATTTACCGCGTTGTCCACGATGGCCTGGGCCTGGGCCTGGGCCTGCTCGATAATCTCATTGGCATTGGAGTAGGCCTTCTGCATAATCTCATGTTCATTCACTAGCTCATTGGTCTGGGCAGTGGCCTCTGCCACCATAGTATCCGCCTGACTCCTGGCCTCGCTTAAGATGGCCTCCTGATTGCTGATAATCTTCTGATACTGCTTGATCTCATCCGGGACCCTGAGACGCAGTTCCACCAAAAGCTCCTCCAGCTCCTCTTTATTCACTAAAATCTTGGTTGTCGATAAAGGCTGATACTTACAACTGTCGATATATTCTTCGATCTCATCAATTAACTGCTCAATCCTGCTACTCATCATCGTCCTCCTTGCTTTCCATCTTTATCTCAGCGTATTTCTTCATCACATATTCCGCAATGTGAGGATGTAAAAAATCAGAAATCTCTCCTCCCAGGGAGGCGATCTCCTTCACAATACTGGAGCTCAAGTAAGAATACCTCAAGCTGGTAGTCAAAAACATAGTATCCACCTCCGGCGCTATCACCCGGTTGGTCTGAGCCAGCTGAAGCTCATACTCAAAATCCGTCACCGCCCGAAGTCCCCGGACGATCACCTTCGCATGATTCTTCCGGGCAAAATCAATGGTAAGCCCGTCAAAGTATTGAATCTCCACATTAGGGAGGGCGGCGGTGACGCTTTCCAGCATCTCGATCCGCTCCTCCACTGAAAAAAGTGGATGCTTTGCCTGATTATTCAACACACCGATAATTACCCGGTCCATAATCTGGGCCGTCCGTTCAATAATATCATAATGTCCCAAGGTCACCGGGTCAAAGCTCCCCGGATATACGGCAACTGACATCAACTATTCTCCTTTATCCATAAAGCCTTACTACTTGCGGCCTGCTGTCCAAAACGGCAAATATACACTCAGCATAATCTTCTGCCCATTGGGGCGGCGATGCCCTCAGTCAGGCCTTTACTGCAAAAATATGCTGATTGGTTTTATAGGTCTTCACCCGCTTAACACTCCATCCCATAGGCACCATCCACTCTGTCGGCGTTTCCAGGGATGCCTCAATGATCACGGTAGTGGCGCTGTTCGCCAGCCCGGAAGTAGTCAGATACGCCAAAACCTCCTGCTCGTGCTGATGATCATAGGGAGGATCCATAAAGATAAAATCAAAGGCGGCCCTCTTTCCTTCCAGCCTCCTCAAGCCCTGACAGACATCCGTCTGCAGTACCATGGCTCTCTCCTCCAGATGAGTCGTCCTTAAATTCTCCCGGATACAGGCCACAGCCCGCGGATCATTCTCCACAAAAACCGCCTCCGCCGCACCTCGGCTCAACGCCTCGATTCCGATAGCGCCGCTGCCGGAAAACAGATCCAGAAAGGTACTGCCCCCAATCTCATACTGCAGCATGTTAAACAAAGTCTCCTTGATCCGGTCCGTGGTGGGCCTGGTGCTCTCGCCCGGAACCGTCTTCAACAGCAAGCGCCTGGCGCTGCCTGCAATCACTCTCATAAAATATCCTCTCTTTACCGGATCTAGTATAATATGAAAGGTTAAGATATACAAGAGATTTTTCAAAAAATGTTCAAAACCAGCGGAGGGTGGCTGCTTCCATCCTCTGCTGGTTTTCCTTAAACTTCACCTCTTCCTTTTTCAAGCCCCACATTACCAGCGACGCTTTGTAAAGGAATTTTTTAATCGTATTCGCAAAAAATAGAGTCAGGAACCTGTTCTTTGGGATTCTCGGTTCTATAACTACCTATGCGCTTCTATCATCTTTAAGCTATTTGAAAAACTCACCTTGTCTGCCAGTATTCCATAGTGCATATCCACTGCGCCAGTGTAAGAAAAGTCATGCATTAACTTCCCGATTGGCATATCTCCACGGTAAGCGCCATTTACATACAGTATGTACGAACCGTCCTCAAATCTTTCCCCGGTTCCTATCTTCCCAACTACTTTCCATTTTGCTTTTGTATAATCATAATACCAAAAAGTTTCTATTTTTTCAATCTAAACCCTAATGTGTTGACACATTTACCATTAGCCATTTGGAACATCACAATCTCACTTGCCTGAACATTCTGATCCACATTCTGTAGACAAATTGCTTGAATTTCACTATTCGTAGTGTTCTACTGTCATATTGTACAAATGTTGCATCTACGTCAGTTTGGTCATATACTCTTATCACTTTGTCCTGTTCTTCTTTTGATAATTTTTTAATCCATCCATTTTGGAAACCATTTCTTTGAATATTCGCTAAACAATTTCGGAATTTAAGGTCTCTGCTTATTCCATAAAAATCAAACTTTTCTCCAAGAAACTTTCTAAGTAAAATATCGTATTCATACATGCCAATCAAATGTTTCGGTGTAAGGCTAGCATTTACAGCAATCCTATAATTCAATAACGTTTTTTGAGTAGAATAAACATTGTATTTATCCGCCAAACATAGTAAAAACACATAATCACTTATAGGGTTCCAACGGTTGTCAAATCCGCCAATACTAATAGCCTTTTCTTTATTTAGCAAGGCTCCCATAATATTGATCGGATGAATGAAATAAAAATCACTTCCTAGTACTCTGTATGTCTCCCTGCTAAACACTCGTTTAAGCTTTTCTTTCATTGCAAGATAATACAATTTTTTCTCTCCATCCATTGTTCTATAGTTACATCCTACCGCTGCTAATTTCTCATTCTTCTTTATTATCTTCCACATAGATGAAATATAGTCCTCAGAGATAGTATCATCGTCATGCAAAATCAGAACCCATTTGGCATTGGCAAGTTCCAAACATCTATTCCAATTTCCAAACATACCAAGATTTTCTCTATTTTTATAATACACTAAACGTTGATCGCAGAAATCCTTTACTACTTCATAAGTATCACAACACGAAAAGTCAGGGTTGTTATCAACAATGACTATCTCATACTGTATTTCTGTAACCTGTTTCAAAGCACTATTAATTGTATCTTTAAGGTAAATATTTCTAAGATATGTAGGAATCATTATCGAAAAAAGCGGCGACTCTTCTCTTGCACCGTGGAGAAGAACAGATTCGACATTTTGAATATTTTTAAAGTTATTTCTGATATTAAAAAAATCTTTCTTTTCAATCATTGTTTCTCTCCACAAAATTTTTTCTTTATTATATTCATGATACTTGTACTTGCCGGATTCTGTAATAATATTTCAACTAATCCATATCCGACGATTGCGCTGCAACTAGCAATTATAGTAAAAACAATGAAGTGTTCCTTCAAAAATCCTAGTGTCAAAACAATTATTGTTATAAATATGCACCCTATACCAATTTTTAATCCTAACTTTCCTATTTCTATAACAGCATATTTTCGTCCTTCATAATATTGAGTAATAAACGCAAATAATTCTGCTATAACTGTAGTAAAGGCCGCGGCTATTTCCTTGCCACATGGTATGAATAATATGTTTAATATAATATTAATTAATGCACTCCACACGGTGATTTTAAAAACAAATTTTTCCTTGTTTTGCGGAACAAGAACACACTGCCCCCAGAACCATGCTCCCAAACTAAATAGCGCTGCTATGGATAGCAAAATAAGAGATACTGTAGATTCCAAATACGCCTCACCGGATATTATAAGAATAATTTCCTTCCTCAGCAAAATTATCCCTACAACCGCTGGAATTGTAACTGTTAATAAGGTGTAATATATATCAGCAATGGTATTTTCGTATTTTTTCATTTCATGTTTTCCAACATAATTGGAAAGTCGTGGTATCGAAACGATTATCACCGATGAGAGTAGGATTTTTAACGTATTATATATTTTACATGATACTGAGTAAATTCCCACAACATTATCATCCCAAAGAAAGCCAAGAATTGTTATGTCAGAATTCGTGTACACTGTTATAGCCAAGCTTGTTGCAAAAAAAGTCATTATCGGTGGAATATGTAATTTTAAGTCAATTTTTCTAACTAATTTTAACTTACAATATTTCTTTGCATAAAAGAAATTATAAATATTCGCACCCCCATTTGCAATTACAGTGATAAATGCATAGATATTTATATCATTCTGATCTCGTACGAATGCTATCAGCATAACCAAGGATGCTATATAAATAAAAATCCCTCTTAATGTAATATATAAGTAATCTTCATAAACGGTATATATCCATTCAACGCCTATTGTTGAAAATAATATTTGTCCCGAAAGAATAAAAATTGTTAAATAATAAGCTTGAACCTTTGGCACAGTAAAAATGATAACCGCTAAAAGTAAATATGAAGCAATGGTAGAATATATATTAATTGAAAAAATCTCATTTGCAAATGCAGTAAATTGTTCTTTAGATTCTCTTAATCTCGCCCCTTCTCTCACTCCGTAAGTTTTTATTCCCAAGGTAGCAAACAAAACAAAGTAACTTACAACAGAATACGAAAAATTAAACTTTCCAACATTATCAACACCAAGGACTCTCGTAACATAAGGAAATGTAATGAGCGGAAAAATTATCCCTAACAACCCTTTAATAGCGTTAAGAACCATATTTAATTTTAATGATTTCACCTTTTGCATTACACTTTTCCTCACTATGATAAATAGACAGATTATCTCTTCTCAAAGCCTTTAAGATTTCTTTTTCATGTTCTCTTTCGCAAATGCTCTATTAATGCACTAGTAAAAGGAATAGAAAACACAACTGCACCATAGAAGCAGTCAATATTGATGCCAAATAAAAGGGTAGAAATAATTAATCCTAATATTAGACATTTATCATGGGATAAAATTGATGTTTTCTTAAAAAAAGTAGTTATCCATCTTCCAATAATTATTACATATACTACCGTTCCCATCAATCCAATGGTAAAAATATTCCCAATAATTCCTATATCTGAAATATCTCCGATTAAAGCACCTTGACGCATATCAATATTGTTTATAAATGCCATACCTAATAAAGGATTCTCAGAAAATTTTCGGGCAAAATAAAACAATGTTGCAAAGCGTTCAAAAACGGATGTTCCCATTGCACCACCAGAATGATAAAAACTATCATATATTACTGTAAAATAATTTGAATTTATAAAAACCCCAACTGCTGCCATGATAAGTACTGTAAACATAATCTTTTTTAAGATTGTCTGTTTTTCTATCATAAATATTAATATTACCATTAAAATACTATATATTAATGCTGATCTTGTTTGAAGGATATAAGCAACGAAATAAAAATAAATCCCTAGGCATACAGCCATACTGAATAAATCTTTCAGTTTTTTCCTTTTACCATAAAAATGATAGAAAATAAACGGCACATAGTAAAACATAAAGCATGGCATCATTACACGCAATCTACCATTTCTGATCCATAATCCATTATTAAATTCAAAAGCCATATCAGAAAATAAATATTCCCCTGTTTTCTCCCAGTATATAGACAAAATAATTCTCATTAAAAAAGACATTGTTGTAGTGACGATGATAAAATTAATAAGTTCATTCAGATAACGTTCGTCTTTTTCCAACAGAGAATAAATTACAGGCGCCAACAAAATATAGAAATATTTATACATATTTCTAAACGCGTTTGAAAAGCTGTAATTATATCTGATAACTGTAAACATAAATTCTATAGTTAAAAATAGAAACAAATATGCGATAACATGAAAATAATACTTGTGAATATGCCTTCCTTCACTTAAAAACAAGCAAATTGTTAATATAAATGTTCCATAGTGAATCACACTTTTAGTAAATATTGGAATAATCTTAACAATACTCAGGTTGCATAATATCAGAAAATATATCAAATATTTTTTGATACTATCCTTTTTCATCACCCATGAATAGCTCTTCATAAAAATTCCTCAGTTACACCGTCTTTTCCTTTAGAGTTTTAAAATTTTATTTACTACCTCTCTGATTACGCCCTCCCCTCCTTTAGCTTTTGTAATATACTTAGCCACTTCTTTCACCTGTGGCATTGCATCGGCTGGGCAGCAACCATACCCAGCAAATTTGATAGCATCGACGTCATTAATATCATCGCCAATATAGCACACATGTTCAGGCGCTATTCCTCTCTCCTTGCAAAGCCGTTTTATTACCGTAGATTTATCCTTACAGCCTGCTTCAAAAATATCCAATTTCAACTTTTCTGCTCTTCTTTTGTTCAGTTCAACCGTTTCACTGGTTATAATTCCAGTAATAATACCTTTCTTTCTAAGAAGCTCAAAGCCCATACCATCCCTACTATTAAACTTTTTGAGTTCATCTCCGTGTTCAGAATAGTACATTCCACCATCTGTCAGGCACCCATCACAGTCAGTAAGGAATATCTTGATTTCCAAGGTTTCACCAAGAGCGGATATCTGATTCTTCTTCATAAGAGCCTCCATAATTACCCAATCACCTGGCTCATCCATTTCAAAGAACGTGTCTTCACTCATTTCTACAACTTTAATATTACCAGATACTCTATTATGTGACTTTAACAAATCAGCCTTAGAGGAAATATAAAATGCTCCATTTTCCACAAGATCCCCGTCAAATTCCTGCCTGCGGGGACGATGAAATACATCATAGTTTGTAGGATGTGCAAATTCATATTCATCACTTTTCCAATGAAATCTTTTCTGTCGAACAACAGAAAGCACACTGTCCGTGCCATCCTCGTTGAATGCCTCAAAGCCACGCTCAAGATCTGAGGCCTGAAGAAGTGGTGATGTGGCTTGAACCAGCACTATATTGTCAAAGTCATAATTACCGGCAAACTCAAGCATAGCAAACTCCGTGGATGCAGTATCTGATGCGGACTCAGCAGAACGTCCTATCACCTCTACCTTAGAAAAAAGCTTTATTTTATTCTCTTCTTTAAAGTTTGCTACCGTTTCTTTAATTTTGTCACTATCTGTAGACACATATACTTTATCTATATATTTACACTCACAAGCGGCCTTTACCGTCCAATAAACAAGCGGTCTTCCGTTAATAAGCTTTATGTTCTTAAGAGGTATTGATTTACTTCCGCCTCTTACCGGAATAAATGCTATGTTCATTGACTTTTATCTCCATCTTTTTATGATATTTACAGACAAACCAACGGTTACACCATTTTTGAAATTAATGTTTTCTTGTAATTTTTATTCGCCTAGTACCTTCTCAAACAATTTTCCTAGTGTATTGCTTATTGCTTCAACCGAATACCGTTCTTCAAAAACTGTGCGTAATTCAGGATTAAACTTTTTTGGTCGCTTGTTTAAATAAATTCTAATTTTTTTAATAAACTCTTCCGCTGTCTTGCATTCTTTATCATCAAATCCAATATAACCGGTTAAAGCTTCCGGGGCCGCCAAAAACTCCTTTCCATACATTAGTGCCTCTGCAATTTTATTTTTCATTCCCGTTCCACTAAATATTGGCGCAACCACCAAATCAGCTTTTAGATAATATGGCTCGGTCGCTTCTACCGTTCCGATAAGATTGACGCCTCTTTGTCTAAATATTGGTTCATCTTTTAAATCCTGCATTTTATTTCCAATAATCTGAAGCTCTACATGATCCGGCATTGAAGGCATAACATTATCAATAAACCACTTTATACCTTCCAAATTTGGCCAAAAATATGAACCTACAAACAGTAGAATAAATTTATTTTCATCAATATCCTCATTTATATCTTGAAACTTAAGTTTATCTATGCAAAATAATGGAAGAATCAAATCTGGCTCTTGCTTATAATACTTAACAAATCCCTCTCGATCCCTCTCATTGAGAACTATATGTACATCTGCGTTATTGGCAGCAATTTTGTCCGATTGTAGAGACATTAGGTAAGGTATGCAAAATTTCAGGAATTGAATCTTATCTGCATTCCATTTTCCTTTAATTGCATCCGGTAAAACATCTGGGTTGTAGGATACGATTTTTGCACTTGTATGGGCTCTTATTGTTTCAATCAAACAGCCTAATGTAGATCTTGATAAAAATACAATGTCAAATTTCTCATTCTCTAAGAGAAAAATGAGCTCATTAACCACATTTTTTCCAACTAAAGGGTCTCCCCGAAAAATTGTATTTTTAACCTTGTCAATATTGTTATATTGATCCTTAATTACATATCCATCGAATAATTCTTCCTCTTTCCTTCCTCTGCTCGGAAATAAAAATGGAACAACATTATCATCTCCTACGTACTTCTTTATCGCCGCATAAAACGCTCGAACGTGATTCCCGGTGTATCGAAAAAAATCTGAGCTTATATACAATATTTTCATTTAAATCTCCTTTATATTAAAGAAGTTTTATTGCTTTCTCCAATAATCAAGCATATCGGCTATAGTCTGTTCCATAGGAATGATTTGTTTCCATCCTGTATCTCTTTTTAACTTCTCTATATTCCCGATAATTATTTTTTCATCTGCAGGACGAATCAATTTTGGATCAATCATAATTTTCAATTCATGTCCAATCTGTTTTTCAATCACTTTCACTATGTCTTTCATCTGATAGCAGTATTCAGATGATAAATTATAAACCTCACCAGCCCTACCTTTTTCCGCAAGAAGCATTAACCCCTGTACTAGATCTCTCTGATCCATAATCGCCCTTTTTGTCTCTAGATTTCCGCACCTAAGCACATAATTCCCAGTGCGTTCAGCCTGAACAGCACGATATGTAAAATCAGAGGTAACATCCTGAACTTTTCGCGTTCCCGTAGAGTTAAAAATTCTTACACGGATGCAGCGAATGTGATCATTCATGAAATACTGAAAGGATATCAGATCTTGTCCCACTTTGCTTACGCCGTAAGGATGAAGCGGCTTCAACTCTGCCGTCTCCTTTACATAAGGATCTTCTAGTTCATTTAACGTCTGCCCATATTCCGCGCTTGAACAAGCTACAATTACCATTGGATCATAATCCAGTTTTTTATATTTCCGTGCTTTTTTAATCGCTTCAAATACAGCAACCGTTCCACAAATATTCACATCCATTGTTTCCAAAGGGCTTATCCAAGAAACGGTTGGATAACTCTGCGCTGCCAGATGATAAATTTGTTCTGGCAGTTCATCCATTATAATCTGATCAATTCCTTCACCATAACGGAGATCACACTGCACAAAATTCACAGGCGATATCACCTGTTCAATATTCTTTTTATTTTTATGCCAAATACCGGTTACGTTATGTTTCCTCGCCGCCAATATTTCAACCATATGAGAACCAACCATTCCACCTGCTCCAGTAACTAATACGTTCATTTTTCTATCCCTCCAAGTATGGACATTCTAAACTCTCCCATAAATATCTTCATATCTTATAATATCATCTTCCCCAAGATGCTCTCCAATTTGAACCTCCGTAATAATCAACGACTCTCTAGGATCTGTGTTTGACAACCTGTGCTTACAACCGATAGGGACAAATACAGAACTGCCACAACGGACATCTAAAACAGATTGATCCAGCTGGACTGTTCCTGTTCCATGTACAACAATCCAGTATTCTTCACGGTGATCATGAGATTGAAGGCTTAACTGTGCGCCCGGCTTCACGCTAATAACCTTGGATTGAAAATACTCGTTATAAACTGTGGTTTTGTAGAATCCCCACGGTCTTTGGAATATTTCGTAATCAACAATACTCTCATCAAGGGATGTAAAATCATACTTTAAATCAGCATGTATATCCTGTAATAACAGAGAATGTAATTGGCTCTTTGTGAGTATATTTATTAGTTTATTCTCCTTATTCACAATAGGTAAGAATTTTATCGCACGATTTTTGAATAGATCAATTGCGTAAGATAATCCATCTTTATAAAGTAATGAAGTAAAATCTCTTTTATAAATTTTGGCAACAGTTTCATCAATAGATACACCTGAGATAAATGCACGTCGGATATCGCCATCTGTCAAGGTTCCCATTACTTCGCTTCTCTCTCTAACAACAATTAAAAAGCCTTTTTTATTTTTATCAATTAGTTCAAGTGCTTCAACTATACTTGCAGATGTGGAAACCACAAATGGGGTAAGCTTTCCGTTCATCGTTTTACTCCCTTTCGTCATAATATCCGTATACTGGTACAGTAATTTTACCTATTTGCATACCATATCGGTATATTGACTCTTTAATCAATATTTTCTATATTTCAACTTATTTCGCTGTATTTGTTCGATAGGAAGAATCTCTTCTGTCTTGTAGGTAAGAGCCTCATGCACAGCATTGAGACTACGTACTAGTTTCCTGATTCCGTCGGGTTCAAGAGATGCCGCATGGTCAGTGCCCTTCCAGGTTTGGTCAAGTGTATAGTGACGTTCAATGTATTCTGCCCCTAACGTATAAGCTGCTACATCAACATCAATTCCCAGATGGTGACCAGAGAAGCCGATGGCCTTAACCCGTCCCTCATACTGCGTCCTCATTCTGGTAATCTCAAGCAGACAAACATCTTGAGCCGGTACTGGATAACCGGAGGTACAGTTATAAAGAATCAAATCTTTTGCTCTGCCATTCTTCTCAAATAGCTGAACAACCTGTTCTTCCTCTTCCTTTGTTGTCATTCCGAAAGAAAGCTGAATTTCCCCTATGTAATTATCGCAAAGCCACTGGAGCATCTCAAAATGAGTATTGCAGGCAGACGGAATTTTGATGAACTGCGGATGCAACGATGTGATTTCCTTTGCACTTGTAAGATCCCACACGGATGTTGAATAGATGATACCAGCTTCCTCGCACCACTTTTTCAGCTGTGCATGTTGATCCACATCAAACTCAAGAAATTCACGATGTTCACCATAAGTATCCCCAAAAGAATTTTTCGGGTCTGGATGTGGAGCATGATATTGATCTGGTGTAAGAAGCTCCTTCGGACAACGCTTCTGGAACTTAATGGCATTCACCTTGCAGAAATGGGCTGCAGTTTCAATAAGATCTTTCGCAATCTCCATTTGTCCCATGTGATTACATCCTGCTTCAGCAATAATGAACGGATGCTTATTATACATAATCATTTCCTCCTCAAAAATTACTTAAAAAAATCATCAAAATCAACTCTAGGGAAAATTTCTAGCGCTCCACCCCTTGTTGCATTCATTATTTGTACACCATGTGTATCTGCATATTTTTTTGCAGCCATGAAACAGTTATCCATAGCCTCCTTCTCAGAATAAATAGATGCCGGACGATCATCTTTATAGAAGTGAGAATTCTGCACATTACCATTTTTCACTGTTTTTCCATCACTTCTCATCACATACGCATAGGTATTATCCATTCCTAGCAAATAAATTTTCTTATA
Organism: uncultured Lachnospiraceae bacterium; assembly: GCA_949740725.1. Lineage (GTDB taxonomy): Bacteria > Bacillota > Clostridia > Lachnospirales > Lachnospiraceae > Caccovicinus. Next base: position 44,275 of record CATJIO010000170.1, read on the forward strand.
CCCCATATACATAGCAATTTGGAAATTAGCATAAGTCACAGAGCCCTTCATAAAAATCTGCTTTGTTATATCATCACTAAACTTAAATGTACTTAATTTACTATTTATTAATCTATTTCCATAAAAAACCAAAGCATGCTTATTCGTTATATGATGCTTCCTCCAGTAATAATCTCCAAAAAACATATATGGCACTTCCATTTTATTTGCATCTTCTTCATCAATTCCTTTCCAATCCACAACGGAGTAATACGTTGGTCTCCACGTAGTTGACGCAAATACTTTAAAAATCTGATTAGATGCAAAAGAGTCTATTCTGTTCCTATGTAATGCCTCCAAATCTTCAGCCTTTAAACTTGGGCCATTTCCTATGATGAAGCAGCTCTCTCCAGCCTTTAAATTCTTTAATGCCCTAAGTTTTTCTGAATATCCTTCTTTTTTGTCTATTCTTTTGAAGTAAATCTTTCCATAATCTCGGACTATTCTCAGACATAATCTGTAAAGCCAAGGAACATGATGCACACAGCCTCTGAATTTTTCTCCAACCACAACCTTCATCTTGTTCATTGTAGCCTAATACTCCTATCCATCTTTCTAAATTATTAATCAGCAGTTTCTGATGTAATCGTTCTTTCCATCAGTAAGTGCAGTACAACGTAACCCTAGCTAATTAAACTCATTAGTCTCCGCTCCTATTAAAATAGAATTGCCCCATATCCACTTAATATTACTGGTTCAATGTCTTCAGCAAAATATTACATTCATAAACATCATCCACCTGAATCGTCCTTATCCCAAGTTCTGCGATGTTCGCTTCAGCTCCGTCAATTGTTTCATTTCCCACAAAAATTACGTCATCCTGTCCAAGTCCATGTTTCTTCATTATTTTCTTAAGCATGGTCTTTTTATCATAATCATGGTACATCACATCAATGGATGTATGGCCCGAGATGCGAGCTACATACCTGCCATCATAACTTTTAAGACAATTTTGTGCTTTTTTTAACAGGTTCTCTCTGTTCACCAAGGGCTTAATCGTAACAACACATCCCTGTCCTCTCACATTTATTTTACCTTTAAACGCTTCAATTTTTTCCAGTTCTTCAACCACCTTTGGATCTACCACATAGTCCATAGATAATAAATCTGCCGTATAATCTCCAGAAGTAAAATGTACATTTCCAAAATCAGAGTAAATTTGGACCAATGCATCCTGATGATAAAGATATTTAAATGCATCTCTTACATGTTCATAATTATTTCCAGAATGAATGATACCAGAAAACAAATTCATATTTTCTACTCCTACAGCCTTCCCTCGGTTATTCGCACGTTCATCCCAAAGTGTCCCATCCAGATCATAGATAAATGTTCTATCCATTGTCGTTATTTTGAAATAATCTTTCATGAGAAGACTTATCAATTTAACTGGATTATGTTTTGCCTTATCACCGCCAATATGACTAGAAATGCTCCGAATTCTACTGACATTATTCATTCCTGGAACAGCATCGTCATTTACAACAGCGGTAATATCCTCAACGGATATATATCTTCCAAGAATGTCAACTATTTCATCAGCAGTAACCCCTTTCATGTCATGATCTTCAATATTATTCATCACAATATATTTCTTTGCCTTTGAAGCAGACAAAATCTTGCGAAGACCAGAGTGCATATAAGAAGGGATAAGAGAAGACCACTGCGTCCCAGAACTAAAAATGATAATATCTGCCTCTTCCACAATGTTTTTAATACTTCGTACTTTAGAAAGATCTGTTTCTTCATCTACAGAGGGAATGTACTCCTGGCTATCCTTCAATAGCATCACAGATTCTATCTTATCATCGGGATTGTCCCATTCCACGATATTTCCTTCGTCATGAATAACATATCCAGATTTCGTTCTTGCTTCGAGAAACAGATTTACGTCGGAAATGAGGTGAACATTATCTTTTATCCCTAAAACAGTTGCCATATCTTTTCCAGCAGTTCTGAGGGAATAGCCATTCATAGCGGCAGATGCGGCATAAAACACATTGGCGATAGAGAAATCTTTGAATTGAACACCCTCTAAAGTTCTTCTCCAAAAGCCGTTGTGAATATTTTCGAAGAAAAAGTAATCAAGCAGACCTTTAAGATAATAAGTATCCTTATCACCAATTACATTTTGGTTCTCCTCTAGCAATTTGCAGGACTTCTGGTAATATTCCTCTTTCGAGGATGCGTTGAATCTAAGATTAAACAATCTGTATAATACGGATTCTTTACTAGAGAAATCTTTTAATGCTAATGCATGCTGAATCTTGAACTGCGTCATATGATTTTTCCGAAGATCGCTGGGCCCTAGAATTTTAGAGTCAAAAATTTTGCGGCATATCCCTGTGGACTTTCCATTATCATAAGCATTAATGACAATATCAAGATTATAATTTTCATTCCCGTAAATGGCAGAAAATCCTTCTTGAATAGCGATACTACCAGTTCCACCGCTAAAGATTACAATATTATACATTTCTCTGTACACTCCAATCTTACTCAGGGTATTGCTTTCGTTTTTTGATTTCTTCTAATTCTTCCTTTGTATTAAAGGAGAGGACATTTCCTGGAACAATCTCCACACATTTTGCGTGCTCATACCCCGCTTTATATAAGTACTCGAACGAATAGAGGAGTTTCATTTCATTGATATCCGCTATGCTCTCATCATTGTCATAAGGAATTTCCAAAAATTCTCTATATTCATTCAAATATTTCCACGCAAATGCAAATTCAAATAAAAACAAAGATTGATCATGAAGTCCTTTGTCTATACCCCCCTCCTGCGTTGCAAAGTGAGCTTTTAATATCCCATTTTGGTCATTTACTTCAAACCAGGCATAGGGGTTTGTGTCCATTGCACAAGCAACTGCGGCCTTCGTATTTCCCACACCATCAAGAAACTGTTTAAATGGAAGGCTATTGGCAAAAACAGCATCCCCCCAACAAACGGTTATTCTGTCAAGACATTCTTCATGCTCTTTTATGTAGGCAAGGCATTTAAGAACGGAGTGTGCATCACCCTGGCCTGTAGTAATACTGAACATTTTGCACCCAGATATCTTACCTGCAAATTGGGTATAAGTGGTTTTATTTACTCCAACGTAAACTTTGTCATAATACTCTTTTGCTTTTTCAATCGTATTCTCTGTATTTGTCTTTCCACCTATCTGGCAGAATGCCTTAGGAAATCCACCAAACCGTGACGACTTTCCAGATGCCACTATTAATAGAACATCCATCTTACTGCTATTCTCTCCTTCTTAATTTTGCTGTGAAAGTCACTTCGTCTTAAATAAAAATTTATACATAAACAATGGATATAAAAACGAATGAACAACTCCAAGCAAATGCGCTGTTAGACTCTTCGAAACACTCGTATATAGAAAATGTGCCAGCTTATTTTTCCAATCTGGTTTATAATTCCACAATTTCTCATTTGCCATCACAGTTTGTGATCTCATATTCATATAGTATTCTTTGAAAGGATGCTCGCAACTTTCTATCCATGGCCTCGGTTGAAGTATCTGATTCTTAGTAAAGTGAACAACCACTGGATGCTGCCTTGCATAGTTAAACTCTTTTTCCGAACAGCATGTAGATGGTCGTCTATATCTAAGCATATTTTTATAATTAAAAAGGAATACAGCCGTCGTACAATTAAACTTGGGAGGAAGAACCTTCACTCCACCTTCGACCGTGTAATTAATAACATCTTGCACATCGTAGAATAACATATATTTTCCAGAATCAAGAACTGCAGAGATTTTTCTTGAAATATTGTCTTCTCTCCATTTTTTCAGATTATAAAGGATAACACCACAGTTCACATAGGGTGAATCATCCTTCATTCCCAGTTTTCGCTTATACCATTTGCTTTGCAAGTCATCAACTGCCGCAATATAGTAATTAGTAATGTCTGTTTCATAAAACTCTTTCAGGGAGTGAGTAACCATTGTATCTCCTTCAAGCAAAAGTACTTTCTCAACTGATTCCGGTAAAATATCTTGAAAATAACAATAGCAAAAAACCGTCTGGCCATTTCGATTTGACCCTTTCAAAGAATTAAAATACTCCGGCATAGGAAGAAAAATAATATTTCTGTTATATGATGTAACTAAATCGACTAAATCTTTTTTGCTTCTGTCTGTTATCCCATTTCCAATATAGTAGATTGTTATTTGATTAATATCCGTGCTGTTGATGAGTATAGATTTTATGGTTACAATTCCAAGTCTACTATACAGATCACTTGACGCAAATACTATGTTCATCCCTAACTTTCTCCCCTAAGCAAATTCCTTATCCTAAGTGTATACTGTGATAATCTTATCCTCACCCCATCCCCCTCACCACTTCTTCCGCATATCTCCCCAGGCTATTCTTCAAGTCTTTAGGCGTACACCCCTTTTCAATCCCCGCCAGCACCCGGTATTTATCAAAGATATTGGTCACCATCTTCATCGAA
>CATJIO010000171.1 GCA_949740725.1 uncultured Lachnospiraceae bacterium
GATGATGAAGAATGGGGTTAGACCTGTGTCGGTCACGTTATTCATTGTTAAGCATTATGGCGTGATTTATCGACTCCATGGCCTGGGATAGGCTGGATAGAGACAGAGAGAAAATTAATCAGCGGCAGAGCGTGCGCTTAAAAGCGCCCCAGGTAACTAACGAACAGATTATGGATAACAATGGAGGAAAATCATGTTAAATTATCAGAGATATAAACGGGTTCCGGTAGTAGATTTCCCGGATAGAACTTGGCCGGAAAAGGAGATTGAGAAGGCGCCGGTGTGGTGCAGTGTAGATTTACGGGACGGTAATCAGGCGCTGGTGGAGCCTATGGTAGTGGAAGAAAAGATTGAGATGTTTAATCTCTTGGTGAAGCTTGGATTTAAGGAGATTGAAGTGGGATTTCCAGCAGCTTCTCAGATTGAATTTGATTTTCTGCGCCAGCTGGTGGATCGGAAGCTGATTCCGGAGGATGTGGTGGTTCAGGTGCTGGTTCAGTGCCGGGAGCATCTGATTAAGCGGACCTTTGAGGCACTAAAAGGAATTAAAAAGGCGATTGTGCATATTTATAATTCTACCTCCACCTTACAGCGGGATGTGGTGTTCCACAAGGATATGGAGGAGATCAAAGAGATAGCGGTGATCGGAACTAAGTTAGTTCAGAAGTATGCCGCGGACTTTGAGGGGGAGATCCAGTTAGAGTATTCCCCAGAAAGCTTTACCGGGACAGAACTGGAGTTTGCTCTGGACATTTGTACTGCTGTTCAAGAGACCTGGGGAGCATCAGAGGATAAAAAGCTTATCATCAATCTGCCTTCTACGGTAGAGATGAATACGCCAAATGTTTATGCAGATCAGATCGAGTGGATGAATACCCGCTTTAAGAATCGGGAAAGCATTATCTTAAGCGTCCATCCTCACAATGACCGGGGAACCGGAATCGCCGCCACGGAGCTGGCACTTCTGGCCGGGGCGGACCGGGTGGAGGGAACCCTTTTTGGAAATGGAGAGCGCACAGGCAATGTGGATATCACTACCCTGGCTTATAATATGTTCTCCCAGGGGATTAATCCGGAATTAAATCTGGAAAATGTAAAAGAGGTCGCAGAGGTTTATGAGCGCTGCACTAAGATGGATATCCATCCCCGCCATCCATATGCAGGAAAGCTGGTGTTCACCGCCTTTTCTGGCTCCCATCAGGATGCGATTAATAAAGGCATGCAGGCGCTTAAGGAGAGGAATGGAAGCTACTGGGAGGTTCCTTATCTCCCGGTGGATCCGGCAGACATTGGCCGGCAGTATGAACCGGTAGTGCGGATTAACAGTCAGTCCGGCAAGGGCGGTGTGGCCTTTGTGATGGATACCTTCTATGGCTTTAAGCTTCCCAAGGGCATGCACAAGGAATTTGCGGATGTGATCCAGAAGATTTCTGAGCAGCAGGGCGAGGTGGCTCCGGAGCAGATTTTGGCCGAATTCAAGCGGAATTATCTGGATCGGAAGGAGCCTATGCATTTCCGGAAGTGCCGGATCTCCGATGCAGATGTGGGAAATGGAGAGTTTGCTACCTTGGCAAAGGTGACCTATACAGCTCACGGTATAGAGAAATATTTCGAAGGCGTAGGAAACGGCCCTATCGATGCAGTGCAGAGAGGTCTGGAGGACGAATTAGGGATTCAGATCCGTGTTATGGACTATTCTGAACACGCCTTAAGCGCTGGTTCTGGCGCACAGGCAGCATCCTATATCCACGTTCTGGATGTGGTTACCGGGAAGACTACCTACGGTGTGGGAATCAGCTCCAACATCACCCGGGCATCCATCCGAGGGATTTTCAGCGCGGTGAATCGGCTGTTTTATTAAATGGGTAGAGGGAAAAGAGTTCGGCATGCCGGACTCTTTTGCTATATAGAGCATTCAGTGAAATGCGGCAGAAATCATTGAATACGAAAAGAAAATATAGTAAGATTAACATACAGGGTAATGTAAATGATAGAAAGAAAGGAAGCATGATGAAACAATACGATTATATCTTAATAGGAAGCGGCTTATATAATGGTGTATTCGCTTACCTGGCCCGCAAGGCGGGGAAGAAGTGCCTGGTGGTGGAAAAGCGGAATCATATAGGCGGAAATATTTACTGTGAAGAGATGGAGAAGATTCACGTCCACAAGTACGGCGCCCATATCTTTCACACCAGCAATCGGGAAGTATGGAACTTTGTGAACAGCCTGGCAGAGTTTAACCGCTATACCAACAGCCCGGTGGCCAATTACCACGGCGAAATGTACAATATGCCCTTTAATATGAATACCTTCAGTAAGATGTGGGGTATTTCCACTCCAGAGGAGGCCAGGGCAAAGATTGAGGAGCAGAGAGCGGGGATAACCGGGGAGCCGAAGAACTTAGAGGAACAGGCGATCAGCTTGGTGGGGACAGATATTTACCAGAAGCTGGTGAAGGGCTACACGGAAAAGCAGTGGGGGCGTGACTGCAAGGAGCTTCCCGCCTTTATCATCAAGCGTCTTCCGGTGCGCTATACGTATGACAATAATTATTTTAATGATTTATACCAGGGAATCCCCATAGGTGGTTATAATGTAATCATTGAGAAGTTGTTTGAGGGCTGCGATGTGGAGATGGGTGTGGATTACCTGGAGAAGAAGGAGCACTATAACCGTCTGGGAAATAAAGTGATCTATACTGGAACCATAGACGGGTACTATGATTATCGCTTTGGAAAGCTGGAGTATCGGAGCCTGAAGTTTGAAACAGAAGTCCTGGATGAGGAGAACCATCAAGGTGTGGCGGTAGTGAATTATACAGATCGGGAGACACCCTATACCAGAGTGATCGAACACAAGCATTTTGAGTTTGGAACCCAGACCAAGACAGTAGTTACAAAAGAGTATCCGGTAACCTGGAGTGAGGGAATGGAGCCTTATTATCCAGTAAATGACGAGAAAAATCAAGCGCTTTACCAGAGGTATGCCGGATTGGCAACAGAGGAAAATGACGTGGTTTTCGGCGGACGCCTGGGCGAATATAAATACTATGACATGGACAAGGTGATTGAGTCGGCCCTCAAGGCAGCCAGAAAAGAGCTGAATCAAAAGGATGGGGACAATTAAATGAATGTGGTATATGCTTCCAATGATGCTTATGCCAGGCATCTGGCAGTTTCCATGTATTCTCTTCTAGATCACAATCAAGTGGTGCAGAGGATAGAAATTTTTGTGTTGGCAGTAGAGCTGAGCCAAGAAAATCAGGACAAGCTGGCGCAAATCGCTCGGCGTTTTGACCGGGAAATTGTCTTTCTACCTATGGATCTAAAGGAGCGGTTTCCCTATGAGGTGAATACAGGCGGTTTTGACATTAGCGCCATGGGGCGGCTGTTTGTGGGATCGGTTTTGCCGGAGGAGGTGGAGCGGGTGCTTTACCTGGACTGTGACACGGTCATTCTAGCCTCCTTAAAGCGGCTGTGGGAGACAGATTTAAAGGGACGAGTGATGGGAGCGGTGATGGAGCCCACCATCTATCCAGAAGTGAAGGAGGCTATTGGCCTGAAGGAGGCTGATCCCTATTTTAATTCAGGGGTTCTGCTGATGGATTTGGCCCGATGGCGCAAGGACGGGATCGAGGAGCGACTGGTAGAGTTTTTCGGCTCCATGGGAGGGAAAACCTTTGCCTGCGATCAGGATACCTTAAATGGGGCGCTGAAAGGGCAGATCAAAGCGCTTTCTCCCAGATATAACTTTTTTACCAATTACCGCTATTTCCATTATGGGGAGCTGGTGAAACTGTTCCCAGGATATCAGGCGATTTCCAGGGATGTGTTTCAGCGGGCGAAAAAGCATCCTGCCATTCTCCATTATGCAGGGGATGAGCGGCCCTGGAAGGCAGGGAACCTGGGGCATTACCGGAAGGCTTATGAACAGTATCTTTCCATGACCCCCTGGAAGGGGACGCCGAAGGAAAAGGGACAGAGAGGCTATCTATTTGCTTACCACATGATGGATTACCTTACCTGGCTCTGTCCGCCCTTAAGGAGATATATCAGCCGCCGGTTCGGGATGAAACTGGTGGAGGGGAGAAGGGATGCTTAAAGAGAAGAAAGTTAGCTGTGTTATTGTAAATTATAATGATGCCAAAACCACTGAAAGGTTGGTGCGGGAGATTTATGCTTATTCCAGCCTGGACGCGGTAGTAATGGTGGATAATTGTTCCACTGATGATTCCAGGGAGCGGCTGGAGGCGCTGGCCTTTGAGCTTGGCAGGGAACGGGTGATTCTTCTTTCGGCAAAAGGGAATAAGGGCTATGGCGGAGGGAATAATCTGGGAATCACCTATTCTTATGAGACACTTCAGGTGGATTATGTGCTGATTGCCAACCCTGACGTGGAGTTTTCGGACGTACTGGTCTCCCGACTGGCGAGGATGCTTGCAAGACACGGACAGTTGGGAGCAGCGGCCCCGCTGATGGAGGACGCACAGTTCGGCCGGCAGAGAAATGGATGGCCTCTCCATGGATTATGGGGAAGCCTGGCCCGAAGCGGTCCGGTGTGCCGAAGAGTACTTGGCTCGCTTCTGGAATATTCTCCTTCTTATTTCCAGGGAAAGCAGGCAGTCTATGTGGATGTGGTTCACGGCTCTTTGCTGATGGTGGATGCCTTAAAGATGTTGGAGTGCGGCGGCTATGATGAGAAGGTATTCTTGTATCAGGAGGAGGAAATCCTGGGATATAAGATGCTGGATCGAGGCTGGCGAACCGCGCTGCTTTTGACCGATCGCTATATACATCGCCATGGTCAGAGCATTTCTAAGAGTTATAAGGATGTGTGGCAGAGACAGAGGATCCGGAATCAAAGTGCGATGTATTACTATAAAAATTATTTGGGCATTAACCGGTTGGAAGAATGGATAGTTCGGATTTTTTTTCTGACAGTCCGTCTGGAGATCTGGTTTTGCAGTAAGGTGTTAGGATGGAAATGGTGACAAAAGACCTGGTTTCAATCGTAGTTCCTGTATATAATTCAGCGCGATATTTGGCCCGATGCATTGACTCTCTCTGTAGTCAGAGCTATCCCTATCTGGAAATTATCCTGGTGGATGACGGCTCCCAGGATAATTCCTTAACGATCGCCCAGCAGGCGGCAGGGTCGGATCCCAGGATCCAGGTGATTCACCAGGAAAACCGGGGCGCGGCTGGGGCCAGAAATGCGGGAATGGAGCGAATGAGCGGCCGGTGGCTGCTGCTGATCGACGCGGATGATTATATTCATCCAGACATGACGAGGGATTTGCTCAAGGCTGCCAGGGCTTGTCAGGCTCAGGCGGCTATCTGCGGGTTTGAGCGGGTATACGGCGGTGGAAGGGAAAGCGGAGGGGATGAGGCCGAAGCCAGGAGCGAAGTGCATGCTCTTGCCGGGCCGGCATGGGCGGGCAGCCTTCATGAATTTTCTGAGGAGCTTTTGCTACTCCTTTTTCGAAATCTGATGCTTCGCACCCAGAGCAATAAGCTGTATCAGACAGAAGTTATCCGGAAGCACCAGATTCGCTATCCGGTAGGGTTTTCCATTAATGAGGATATCTGGTTTTGCGTTCGGTATTTAACCTTTTGCAGACGGATTGCCTGTATTCCAGGGAGCTATCTGTATTACTGGCAGAACGAGGGAGGAGAGAGCCTGATCGGCCGCTATCATCCAGAGGGAGTGGAGAGCTGCTTTTTGCTTTTGTCTGCTATGGACGGACTTTTGCAGGCGGCCAGAAGCTCGAAAAAAATACGGTTGGAGATGGACAATGAGATGCTGTTTCATCTCTGCGGTTTTGCCGGACACAGCTATTCAAAATCCGGGAAGACCACGAAAGAATGTCTGGAGGAGATCCGAAGCCTGGCAGAGAGGGAGGAATTACAGGCGCTCCTTTCCAGGATTAGGCCAAAAGGGCTGAAGAACCAGACAGCATGCTTTTTGCTGAAACATCGCTGGTGCAGAGTGTACCATTGGTTGTGCATGGGATTGTATGGGAGATGGAGGCCGGGCAGGGCGAAACGCTTGGGCCAGGCGGCGCAAATTAGCCAGGTGTTCCAAAAAACAGCCTGGAAGTTTGACAGAAAAGATGAGAACCAGGGGCAGGAGGCATTTGTGATGGCAGAGACAGAAAAAGAATCTCAGGTGATGGTCAGCATCAGCTGTATTACCTTTAATCATGAACCGTATATTGCTAGGGCGCTGGACAGCTTTTTGATGCAGAAGACATCGTTTCCTTTTGAAATCCTGGTATATGATGATGCTTCCACAGATCGGACCCAGGAGATTATCCGGGAGTATGAGAGGAATTATCCGGATGTGATCAAGCCCTATTATCAGACGGAAAATCAGTATTCTAAGGGGAAGTATAATGTGGAGGGTTTTTATAATTATCCTCGGGCCAAGGGAAAGTATATCGCTATGTGCGACGGGGATGATTACTGGATTGATGAGAAGAAGCTGCAGATGCAGGTGGATTATATGGAAGCGCATCCAGAATGCGCCATGTGCCTTCACAGCGCTAGGATAGAGACAGTGGAAACGGCGATCCAGCCGCTGCACATCCGGCCCTACAGGAAAAACCGCTGTATTCCGGCGGAACAGGTTATCGATAAGGCCTCCAATTATCCCACGGCCTCCCTGGTTTTTCCTGCTAAATATATCAGAGATCTTCAGGATTATTATTATGTCAGCCCGGTGGGGGACATTCCGATTCAGATTCACATGGCATCTAAGGGAACGGTCTACTATATGGATCGGGAAATGTCGGTATACCGGCAGGGCGTATCTGTATCCTGGAGCGCCTTGATGAAGCAGGGAGATTATAAACAGAATCTCATTGATCATCACAATGCGATGAAGGTAATGTACCGGGGCTTTTCTCAGGAGACTGGAGGGAAATATGACGGATCGATCCAGAGAGCCTGCCGCCGAATGGACTTTCTGACCTTGATTAATGTGAAGGAGTACGACGAGGCCTTGTCTCCTTCTTATCGCAGCTTCTACCGGGAGCTGGATTGGCGCACCCGATTTTTTATCCGGTTTGAGCGGATGGCACCGGGGCTTTACCGGGGGCTGCGCAAGCTGGTATTTGGAAAGGATCGGTGCTAGCTGATGACCGAGAGCAGGACGAAAAATCAGATCGTAAACGGCTTGTTCTGGAAAGTGATGGAAAATGGGGGCTCACAGGGAATCCAATTCGTGATTTCTATTGTCCTGGCAAGGCTTCTGTCCCCGGATGAGTATGGCATTATCAATATTGTTATGATCTTTGTCACCATTGCTAATGTGATCGTGCAGAATGGGTTCGGCACAGCATTGGTGCAGAAGCAGCAGGCGGACGAGCGGGACTATTCCTCAGTGCTCTATGTGAATTTGGCGGCGGCATTGGCGATATATGGAATATTATACGTTTCCGCGCCATGGATCGCTGCATTTTACGGCAACCCTGACATGATTAGGATTGTCCGCGTACTTGCACTAGTGCTTTTTCCCGGGGCGGTGATTTCGGTGCAGAATGCCTTTATCTCCCGGAGGATGGAGTTTAAGGGATTGTGCATTGCCACTGTGGCCGCGGTGGTGATTTCCGGCGGTGTGGGAATCGTCATGGCAGGATCCGGCTTTGGCGTGTGGGCGTTGGTAGGCCAGCAGCTGGTGTATTACCTGTCCCTGGCGTCAGTTCTTTTTCTGGCGGTGCCTTGGCGGCCACGATTTTTATTTGCCCCAGAGCGGGTGGAAGCCATGTTCCAGTTTGGGTGGAAGCTGCTGTGTGCGTCGCTGATTGACACGCTATTTATGAATCTCTACGGGCTGGTGGTGGGAAAGCTTTATGATGAGCATACCATGGGAATTTACAGCCGGGGAGAACAGTTCCCTAAGCTGATTGTGACAAACCTTGGAACAGCGATTCAGTCGGTTATGCTTCCAGCCCTGTCCGCCTACCAGACTCACCCGGAACAAGTGGTAAGTATGCTTCGCCGGGCGATTAAGCTTAGCGTCTTCCTGGTGCTCCCCATGATGGCAGGTCTTGCAGCCTGTGGGGAAAATCTGGTGCTGGTGCTTTTGGGGGAGAAGTGGATGAAATGCGTGCCCTTTCTTCAGATTTCCTGCCTGGCTTACGCGGTATGGCCGATGGACATCGCCAATCTCCAGGCGTTGAATGCTATGGGACGCAGTGATGTGTTTTTAAAGCTGGAGATTTTAAAGAAGATTGTAGGAGTAGCGATTCTGGCCCTTAGCGTCCGCTGCGGCGCCCTTACCTTTATCGCTTGGAAGGCTGCTGGGGATTTTCTTTGCACCTTCCTTAATGCCTGGCCCAACCAGAAGCTGCTGGGGTATTCTATCCGGCAGCTCTGGAGGGACATTCTGCCTGCGCTGGGGGCATCAGCGGTGATGGGAATGGGAGTATATGGAATCGCTCATTTCCTTCCGCCAGGCGGGCTGGGACTGGTGATACAGGTCCTTACAGGAATAGGAATTTATTTATTCATCGCCCTGGCGTTTAAGCTGGAGAGTTTTCAATATTTATTAGGGATGTTAAAGACGGCGCTTTATCGATAAGCCTCAGGAGGGAGGCCTGAATGGCGCTCCTATTGGATGGGCGCAAGGAATCCGGAAAGCAAATTTTCCCTTACCTGTCTTCCGGCTTTTTCCGGAGAAATGCCCCGGATATGGGCAATAGTCTCTACGGTCTGTAAAAGAGAGGCAGCCACAGAGGAGGAAGCCCTCCCTTCTTGCTCTGCCCACGCTACTGCCGCCAAGCCGTCAGTTTCAGTGAGAAGCCGGGTTAAGGGAACGGTTCGGGCAATATGCCTGACTACCGGGTTCCGCTGTACATCAGGGCCCACAGAGAAATAGCAGTCCAGATCCAGATACTGATCCAGATGCTTTTCGCAGGAATACCAGTGCACCAGATAGCGGTTCGGATAATCCCGAATGATTTTGGCGATGGTCGCCTCCTGCCCCTTGGTGTGGAGGATTACTGGCTTTTTCCAATGGCAGGCCAAGGCGAGCTGCTGGCAAAACCGCTCCTCCTGGAGGGCTAAGGGGACATTACACCAAAGGCTGTCCATCCCGATTTCTCCCAGAACAGGACATAGCTTCATCCATGGCGCCATGTCTTCCAGCAGGTAGCTTGCCGCCTGCCAGGGATGGATTCCACAGGTGGGGATAAAACATTTGTTGTGCGTTGCTGTCAAAGAGAAGAGCAGACGGGCTTCCTTGGGGGTGGAGGCACAGAGGAGGCTGAGAATTTGTCCTTCCTCCCGCTCCTTCCGTTCTTCCACTGAGCCCAGATGGGCATGGGCATCACAGAGAAGCGTTTGCCATAATTGCTCCATGGATCTCCTTTCTCAGCCTGCTCTGGCAGTATAGCCATTCCCGGCTGCGGTTCGTTTCCTCCAGCTTAAGCTCATGGGTAACGCGGGCTGGGGAAGGGCTGAGGATGAGAATCCGATCAGACAGGTAGATGGCTTCATCCATATCGTGGGTGACGAGAAGCACAGTGCGGCTGAGATTTTTCCGCATTTCCAGCAGCCAGTCCTGCATTTCTCCCCGGGTAATCACATCCAGGGCGCCGAAAGGTTCGTCCAACAGCAGGATATCCGCCTGGCACAGGGAGGTTCGCAGAAATGCGGCTCGCTGGCGCATTCCTCCGGAAAGTTGGGAGGGGTAGCTGTCCTCGTATCCGGACAGGCCGAACTTGAGAAAGCGTTTCTTCGCTTCCTGACGTACAGCGTCCAGGGAGCCGTGGATCCTTCCATAGAGACATACATTATCCAGGATAGTTTTCCAGGGAAATAAAAGGTCATTTTGGGGCATGTAAGAAAATTCCTGGGACAAGTCGCGTATGCTTTGGCCATCTACAGTGACTTTCCCCGCCTCTGGCGTCAGGACACCAGAGAGCAGCTTGAGGATAGTCGATTTTCCGCATCCGGAGGGCCCTAGAAGGCTGACAAATTCTCCGTCTTGAATGGAAAAGGTAAGTTTGTCCAATATTTTTTTCTTTTCATAGGAAAATGTTAGTTCTTGCACATTTAGTTTCATCATTGACCTCTATGGAAGCTTATTCCGGTAGAAATTCATTAGTATAGCATTCTTTGGCGGGGATGGACTGGCTAATTACCCCATATTCTTCCATGAAATTCGTATAATTATCCCAAACCTCATCCTTCATTTCCCCCCAGCGGGCAGCATCCTCTACGTATTTTGAGGCAAGGTATTGCTGAGACATGGTAAGCATTTCTAGAGAATAATCCGGGGCATACTTCTGTAGGATTTCGGCACTTTTCTCCGGCTGCTCAATGGCATAATTATAGCCTTTGGCAGTGGCGGCTAGGAAGCTGCGGACCAATTCTGGCCGCTCCTCCAGGGTAGAGGGATTGGCGATGATCACCGGAGTATAATAGTCTAAGCGGAAGTCCAGATCCTTAACTGGGATGTATTGGATGGAGAAATTATTCATCTGGCATTTTACATTGTCCCATGCCTCGTAAAACCACATAATATCCACCTTATTTCGCAGCGCTTCGAAGCCGGATCCGTCAGAGATCACCATATTCAACTTAGAAAAATCCCCGCCGTCCTGGGCCATCACCGCCTTTAGGACAGCTTCCTCTCCTGGGCCTCCCCAGCCGGCATAGGTCTTCCCTTCAAAATCCTTGGGTGATAAGATATGCTTATCCTTGTAGGTGGCAAAGCCAGAAGTATTATGCTGGATGATAGCGGCGATGGCTTTGATGGGCAGCGGATCCGGGGAGGTTAAGGCAATGGTGACATCCTCCTGATAGCTGATACCGAAGTCACCTTTTCCAATAGCAACTAAAGTGGCGGTAGCGCCTTCTGTGGGTTCGATAATATTCACCGCCAGCCCTTCTTCCTCATAATAGCCCTGATCTAAAGCCACATACATGCCTGTGTGGTTCGTATTAGCGACATAGTCCAGAATTACGGTGACATCCTCCAGCGCTGAAGTGGATTGGTTGCTGTCGGAAATTTGCTGACTGCTTTCTGCCTTATCTGGAGAGGCAGGGCGCACCGTGGCCAAGCATCCGGAAAGGGTCAGGGACGCCGCGCCGATTCCGGCGAGTACAGCAAAGATAAGGGGGGCATTTTTTATCATTATTTTCTCCTTCCTTGAAGAACCATCGAATAGTAAATGAGAGGTAAAAGCTATCTCCTCTTTTGTAGATAAGGGAGAGCGTGATATTGATACAGGCATATCAACCCGTTCATGCAAAGGCTTAAGGCAATAATCACGATTACACAAGCGAATACCCGATCCAGCATGTAGCTGTTTTTTACCCGCAGGATGTAGTAGCCAAGCCCCTTCTGGGCCCCGATCCACTCCCCGACCACAGCGCCACTGATGCTATAGGTTGCGGCCACCTTGAGGCCAGAAATCAGGGAAGGGATTGCGGAAGGGATTTTGACCAGGCGGTAGGTCAGGAGAGGCCCGGCGCCGTAAGAACGCACTAGATTCACATAGTCCTTATCTACCTGGGAGAGGCCGTCACAGAAGCTGACTGCTATGGGGAAAAAGCACATCAGCACAACCGTGAAGATCTTGGGGGCAATGCCGAATCCCATGTAAATGATTAGGATAGGGGCCATGACGATCATGGGCACAGTCTGCGTCACCACCAGGATGGGATAGATGCTACGGCGCATTAGGGGAAAGCAGTCCATAACAAGCCCCAGGAAGACGGCGAGAATCACAGACAGCCCCATCCCAGCCAGAGCTTCCAGCACTGTAGTTGAGGCGTGAAGAGCCAGGGTAGCGCTCTCCTCCAGCAGAGCCCGTATTACCTGAGTAGGTGAGGGGAGAACATAGAGGGGAATGGAGAGGACAGAGACCGCGCTCTCCCAGAACAGCAAAATCGCTGTAATGAGCAGGGCAGGCAGGAGCTTAGAACCGTATTTTTTCATTGTTTCTCCTTTCTATCAACAGGAAACATTCCGCCTGGGCTGGCTGAAAAAGAAAGGCTGCCGGATAAGGGCAGCCATAGAAAGCACAAATTAATGTGTATATATCCCTACGTTGGCATTATCCAAATCAGGTTATGGGTCGAAATTCTCAATTTCCTCTCAGCCTGTCTTACAAGCTCCCCGTTTTATGTTGATTATTCTTTACAGTTTTTTATTCTACCACGGAATGTTCACAAATGCAAACAGTATTTTTACTATTTCTTTCATATCTTCTGGAGTATAGCGCTGGTCCACTGGGAGGGGGAGGATATTTAATGCCGCCTGGTGGGCAAAAGAATCCGTCGGGCAAAGCTTAAGTATTTCCGGCCAAAGCACAGGGATATAGATTTTCTGCTGGATCAGCTGCTCACGCAGCCACGAACCTGAAGGGGAATCTTCTCGATACCAGAAGGGATAGGTATAAGGGTTGGGAATTATTGGAAGTGGCAAGCGGTTTATGTGCCCAAGCTTTTCATGAAGATAAGAAAAGTTCTGGTTGCGGCGTCTTCCGGCCTCTTCATAATCAATGGCCCTCAGAAGGTTATGCGTCAGCTTTGACATTTGCCTGGGAGGATCTTGGGTGAAGCGCTCATTATTGGAGGCATACTCCGGATAAAAGAGAGAAGCGGGAGCTTCGAACCGTCCCAGGAGAAAATGCATCCGTTCATAGGAATGATCCACAGGCAGTGTCTGGCAGGCCTTCGCCAGGGAGAGAGAAAGGCTTCCTGGTGAGAGATAGGAACCGTCAGGAACGCCAAAGAACTTCCGACAGCTGTAAAGGGTGGGGACATCCTTCAAGGGGCGTTGAAAGAAAGCATGGGTATAGTCGGCAATTACCCGGGGAAACTGGCGGGTGATCCGCCGGATGGTCTCATCGGAGAGGAGACCGTAGAGATTCACCAAAAGCAGCCACTCATCCTCTTCTAAGGTCTGGTGAAAATTCGGATGAAATTGGTGGTTTACCGGGTAAAATTCCCAGGAAATCCCTTCCTCTTCACATGCCTCCCAAACTGAGGAGCAGCATAGGTCAGGGAGAAAGAGCTTTTTTATGCCATTCGTCCGGATAAGAAGCCGCAGAGCAGCCCGGCCGCTGCTTAGGGGCAGCAGATCAGGATAGTACTCCTGGCCATAGTAGGTGTCCAGCTGGATATATCCACCGTATTCCTTCATCAAATGAACCTCCATTTTGGAAAATTGCCTGGCCAGAGCCAGGCCTTTGCAGGGCTACTCCTTGTCACGGCGTCAGAGTATACTGGGTAAGCAGCTCCTGAATGGCCGGCTTAGGATTAAACATCATAACATCCACAATAGACAGGCTGGGAACAAAGGGATGCTGGAATTGCCTATAGGAGACTGGATTCATCTCGATAAAAAGCAGATCCAGGCCTGCCTGGCGAAATTCTTCTGTCTGATACAGCTGCCGGCCTCCAGCGGCATTAATATAGGTGTCAGCACCCAGGTGGCGGCAGATGTTGATGACTTTCTTTTCCTTGGCTAGTCTGGAATCCTTTCCCTTAATCTGGGAGGAAACCAGGATTTTCGTAGGGATTTCTAGATATTCACATAGGGAGCGAATGGAGTATTCCAGATACTGGGCTAAATTATCTTCCTGGTGGAGAATAATGGATCTTAACACGGGGAGAACTTCCTTGTAGGCGGGTGCTTTCTGGTAGGCCATCTGGAAAGTGGACAGGAGCTTTTCACCTGGGGAATAACGAGAACTTTTCAGGAGCCCTACCTCATTGATCTTTTTATTAGGGCTGGCGCCAGACATTTCGATGTGGAAATATTTCGGCTCTCCCTGATATAGATAACGGTTCCGGTTGATCCAGCCGCCCTTGATAAAGTTCACGTCGTCATAGATGACAAAGGTGTCAGCGCAATGAATCAGCTGCCAGTAGCCCAGATAAGGGAAGAAATAGGGCTGCATAATCGAAAGTTTCATTAGGGCCTCCATTCTCCTGCCATTCACCTTTAGCGGGACCGTTCTTTTGCGCAGGTGAAGCCAGCAGGTAAAAAACCGCCGGCAAAAGCTATAGCCTCTCGCCGGCGGCAGGATATTATCATTTGTAGGATCGTTAGCTGATAGGGTTAGCAGGCTGCGCCACATCCGCAGTTCCGGCATTGGCTGCTGCCGCTTGCGCCGCCTGAACAGCGGCTACTGCTTCTGGTACAGTAGGATCCGTAGGATCGTAATTCTGATCTACGGGGATCGTAGCATCCAACACAGGAGCCTCAAAGGGGCCGGGAACTACAGAGTCATAAATCTCAACAGACGTACCAACAGGACAATTATCATAAATCCATTTCATCTCTCCGGTCTTTAAGCGGGTACAGCCGTGAGAGCGTCCGATTCCCAGATTATTGTAGGTAGATGCATCTAGGGAATAAGGGTTCTGGTGATTAAAGATAACCGAGTGAACCATATAGCCATCCTTTAACCGCATGGCATACTGGGTATAGACATCCCCGATCATTAACCGCCAGCGATATTTCTCCGGAACCTTAAAAGTGCCGTAGGGGGTATCGTCGCCAGTAGTAGTCAAGAAGGAAACCACTGGAAGGATAAAACCGTTTGCACCGTCTTGTGCGTAAACGGTCAAGGTATCAGTCACCCGGTTGATCTTGAGGATATAGGGACGGGCATCGCCCAGGATACCCCGAAGATCGGATACCAGAGCGCCATTTTCATCGAAATAGTACTTATAGCCGTCGATATACTGCCATCCAGTAACCGCCTGGTCATTCATAATGTAAAACCGCTGGTTATTTAGCCATGCCCATCCGGTAAAAGGTTGTCCGCTGCCGTCCTTGTAGGTGGGCGCTCCGCCGGTGAACTGAAGGCCATCAGTACCTGCCGGTGCGGAAACAGTGCGGCTTGTGCTGTATGTAAATTCTGCATTCTTGGGGAAGAGTACCATCCGGAAACCAATGAGCCATTTTCCTTCAGCCATGGATCCGGCGGTTTGTCCATTTTTTGCCCAATCCAAGGTGGTTCCATCGGATAAAGTGGCCTGGTAATAAATGTCAAAAGCATTGCTTACCACTCCGTCGATACGGACCTGCATGGCTTCGATGGCAGAGCCGTCAGTTAAGTGGGTAGTTTCCGCGCCGTTCATTACCCAGGGGGACCAGCCAGTGGTGCTGGAATAGGAACGGTATAGGATATTGCCAAGGGTATTCCTGAGAATCATTTGCATGGAATGCCATCCATGGCCCTGATTATGGATGGTATCATCCCCCACAAAGGAAGGGGTCCAGAAGCCAGTATTTCTCATGCCGCTGGCTGCAATATAAGGAATGGTTTCCCCAAATTCGATGGTTCGGGTATAAGCGCGTCCCGCTGCCTCCTCATCAGATGTGAAGGTGAGACCGGAGACCTGTTGATTCCCCTGAGTCTGCTGTTCAGGCTGAGTCTGGCCAGAATCCGTCTGGTTCTGTGCGCCGCCGTCATTTTCAGAGGTGCGGATGATTACCGTCCCGCTGCTTTCGCCAGATGCAGGCGCATTGTTCTCAAAGCCGGGACCCACCTGAGAATAATCTGTGGTTTCGTCTGCATATGCAGTCATCATCCCTGCAGAAGCCATAGAGAGAGATAAAAGCATCGCTGCAGAATAGCGTGTTAATTTGTGCATAATTGTTCCTCCTGATACATTTCTCTATATCCAGGCTGTAGGGCACATCTGGGCCATGCAGTCTGGTATGATTCAGATATCACTACTAACTTTAATATATTTGGAGAAAAAAAGCAAGAGAAGCTTTACATTTATTTGGCGATATTGTAAAATCGTAACGA
>CATJIO010000172.1 GCA_949740725.1 uncultured Lachnospiraceae bacterium
ATCGACACAGTGACTGGGGAGAGCAGGGCAACTCTGGGCCATGTAGCTATTTTTCCAGCTTCCCACTATGTGGTGCCTAAGGATAAGATGATGGCGGCCACGGAGAATATCCTGGAGGAGATGAAAGATCAGGTAGCGTTCTTTAAGAGCGAGGACAAGCTCCTGGAGGCCCAAAGGATAGCGGAGCGGACGAATTTTGACGTGGAGATGATGCGGGAGACGGGCTTTTGTTCCGGCATTGAGAACTATTCCAGGCATTTGGTGGGGTCGATGCCCGGGGAGCCGCCCTGTACGCTGATGGATTATTTTCCTGATGATTATTTGATCATTATTGATGAGTCTCATATCACCCTGCCTCAGATCCGGGGAATGTTTGCCGGAGACCGATCCAGGAAGAACACCCTGGTTAATTACGGTTTCCGCCTTCCCTCTGCTCTGGACAACCGGCCATTGAATTTTCAGGAATTTGAGGGGAAGATTGACCAGATGCTTTTCGTTTCCGCCACACCCTCGGTGTATGAGGAGGAACATGAGCTTCTGCGGACGGAGCAGATTATCCGGCCTACCGGGCTGCTGGATCCGGAGATCGCCGTGCGTCCGGTGGAGGGGCAGATCGATGATCTGATTTCTGAGGTGAATAAGGAAGTGGAAAATCACCATAAGGTGCTGATCACTACCCTGACCAAGCGGATGGCGGAGGATCTGACGGATTATATGCGGGAGGTGGGTATTCGGGTGAAGTACCTGCACTCGGATATCGATACGTTGGAGAGGGCTGAGATTATCCGGGATATGCGGATGGATGTGTTTGATGTGCTGGTGGGGATCAATCTTTTGCGGGAAGGCCTAGATATTCCGGAGATCACCCTGGTAGCCATCCTGGATGCGGATAAGGAAGGCTTTCTTCGGTCAGAGACATCCCTGATCCAGACGGTGGGAAGAGCGGCCCGGAATTCGGAGGGGCACGTGATCATGTATGCGGATGGGATCACGGATTCCATGAAGCGGGCTATTGAGGAGACCAACCGCCGTCGCACCATTCAACAGCGCTATAATGAGAAGCACGGGATCACGCCCACCACCATCAAGAAGGCGGTGCGGGAGCTGATCGCCATCTCTAAGGCGGCGGATACGAAGAATCAGGAATTTTCCAAGGATCCGGAATCTATGGATCGCCAGGAGCTGGAACGTCTGGTGAAGGAGCTGGCGAAGAAGATGCGCCAGGCGGCGGCAGAGCTGAATTTCGAGGAAGCGGCAAAGCTTCGTGACAGAATGGTAGAGGTGAAAAAAATGCTGCTGGATTTAGAGGAGTGATTTGCGCCTTCCATGCCCTTTTCTTTTGGAGCTTCATGGAGCGGAGAAATGCGCGGCAGCAAAAAATTATACAAACGAGAATTCATCATTTGATAATGGATTATAAGATGGAAATAATGAAAAGGTTTCCTAAGAAGGAAAATTTGGCATACGTAGTTAATTTGACAGTGAGGGCGTCGCAAAATCATCAAGAGGACGATTGAGCGGCGTCCTTTCTCTATTCCTTTCTTTTGGAGTTTCACCAGAGATAATGCAGGCAGTACAATAGTATACCGTCATACTCTTGACGTAATACTCCAAAGTGCTGTGCTATATTTAACATGATAATGGGAGAAAAAATAAGGAGGTTATTGTGGATGAGGGATATAGGGAACTATCTGGAAGTTTCTCTGGCTTTTTTGGAATCCAGGGAGATGCGGGAGTATCTGCGGAATGAACTGCCAAAATGGGGTGATGTATCCTACTACTGTGCGAAAATCGTCGCCTATGCCCCAGCGCCTATTGAGAAAAAGCTGCCTGTGCTGGAGCAGATTGGACGAATGGCAAAGCCGGAGCCCGGCGATAAGAGGACATGGGAAAATACAGGCGCCCGCTTTGCCGACTCCTGCCGCTCTGCTTTGGCAGAGCGGTACTGCGGCCCAGATGGGGGGCTGTTCTGGTTACAGGATTTCCGCTATCACAAAAACGGGCGGATGTTCGGCCATGCTTTTTTTACTGAGTTTGACTCTGCCCTCCGCTATCTGGAAGAGCTGACAGAGGAATATCCCCAGGAGAGTTCTTTAGAGGAACAAAATTATACCATTACCAAATGTCTGCCCAAGGGAAGGGGCCGGCTTGAGGAGTATTGTACTTGGTATCTGAATGCTGAAGGGGAGCTGTGGTATTTTGATTACTGCTATGACGATTCGTTTTGGCGGCGGAGGGATTGGAAACCCCTCATTGATGCCTGCGGCTGTTTTCTGAATCTGCCAGTACCTTTTCAGCCAGGGGAGATTGTTGAGGCGGACTGCCTGCCCTTTGCAAAACCGCGGAGAGTGCTTATTTTAGAGGTGGGAGACAATCAGGACTGCTGTTGCCTTCAGGCGCTCTTCATGCAGAAAAAGGGCAGGTTGAATGCAGGAGCCTTTAAGCATAACGATTTTCTCCAATATCCGGAAAATTCTCCAGTTTCCGGCCTGTACCGGGCTAAGAGGTGGACTGGAAAACTTTCTCACGGGGAGGAGCCTTTGGCTGTTTTATCTTCTCTGATACAGGAGAGACCTGCCTTTGGCCGGGAAATTTGGGACTGCTTATATGAATGGAAATGGGGGAAGACAGGGTATCCGCAGGACGGGATTACCTGGGAAGAATTAAAGGGTGAGCTGGGCTTGTGACAGAATTGGGGAAAGGGGCGCGAAAGGGGAAGGATTGCGACATAAACATCTGCCACCAGATAGGCGGCATGTGTAGGGGAGAGAACAGTTTTAGTAATTGACAATTTGCCTTAATAAGCTTACAATGATACTGCTTAAAGACATCCCATCTTATCTTCAATTTCAGATAAGAGTACTCTTGGCAATACCCTGGGAGCGGAGGTACGCGGGAGAGGGATGTATGGAATCAGGGAAGGAAGCAGGGCATGAAGTTAAATGAATGCGAAAAAGGCAGGACGTATTTTGTAGACCGGGTCCTGGTGGCGGAGGCCATGGGCCGAAGGCTGGAGGCGCTGGGTGTGAATGAGAAGACACGGATCTCTGTCTTAAATAAAAAGGGCAGCGGCTCAGTGATCATCAAGGTGCGGGGTACTCGCCTGGCCCTGGGAAGGAAGATTGCGGAGCAGATCGAGGTAGAGGAGGAAAAGCGATGAACGGGAAGGAACAGCCCATCCGGGTTGGATTTGTGGGAAATCCAAACTGTGGGAAGACCACATTGTTTAATGCCTTTACTGGGGCGAAGCTGAAGGTTGCCAACTGGCCTGGAGTGACGGTAGAACGGGTGGAGGGGGAGACCAGCTATAAAGATAGGATCATCAAGGTGATCGACCTTCCTGGGATCTACAGCTTAAGTTCCTATACCATCGAGGAGAAGGTAACCAGGAAGTGCATCGAGGAAAAGGAAGTAGATGTGATCATCAATGTGGTGGATGCCTCTTCCCTGGAGCGTAACCTGTATCTGACCCTGCAGCTTCTGGAGCTAAAGCGCCCGGTGATTCTGGCCTTGAATATGATGGATATTATTGAGGAGCGGGGGATGGAGATCGATCTTCACCGCCTGCCGGAGATGCTGGGAAGGATTCCTGTGGTTCCAGTATCTGCCAGGCGGCGGACCGGCCTGGATGTGCTGATGCACGCAGTGGTGCACCATTATGAGGAAGAACCCCATGGGGTGGTAACGCGGTACAGCCAGGAGCTGGAGGAGAAAATCAGCCAGGTGGAGCAGGTGCTTTGGGAGAGCTACGGGGAGATGGATAACCTGCGCTGGCATGCAGTCAAGCTTTTGGAATACGATGAGGTAGTGGCCGAGGATCATCCGGTGGATGTGAATCAGATCGCGGATAAAAACTACAGCAAGCAGATCATCAATGAAAAATATGACTATATTGAGGAAATTATCCAGGAATGCCTCTTCCACAAGGAGGCGAAGTCTGCCTGGACGGATCGGGTGGATGAGTATCTCTGCCATCCTGTCTGGGGAATTCCCATATTCTTAGGGATCATGGCAATGGTTTTTTTCCTGACCTTCACTGTGGGAGATTTCCTGAAGGGATATTTTGAGGAGGGGCTGGATTGGTTTTCTGCCGGGGTACAGCTATTACTGGGAAATATCCACGCTGCTTCCTGGATCACCTCCCTGATTGTGGATGGAATCATCGCAGGAGTGGGAGGAATTCTTACTTTCCTGCCCAATATCTTTATTCTTTTCCTGGCCCTAGCCTTTTTGGAGGACAGCGGATACATGTCCAGGGTAGCCTATGTAATGAATGAGACCATGGGGATGGTGGGACTGTCCGGCAGGGCTTTTCTTCCTATGTTGCTGGGCTTTGGCTGTACCGTCCCGGCGGTGATGGCTACCAGAGCTCTGGAAAGCCCGATAGACCGGCGGAAGACGATTTTGATTACGCCCTTTATGTCCTGCTCAGCCAGGCTTCCTATCTATGTGCTGTTTGCGGATCTATTTTTCCCCAGGCATGCCCTGTTTGTGGCGTATTCTCTGTATGTGATCGGTCTGGTTACCGGGATTTTGATCGCCTATGTGATTCACCGGGTGACCAAGTCTTCAGAGGATAATGGCCTGCTGATCGAGCTTCCCGAGTACAAGACACCGAATGCCAGAACCGTGGCCATCTATGTGTGGGACAAGGTGAAGGATTATCTGACCAAAGCGGGCACTACGATTTTTATCGCCTCGATCCTTCTCTGGTTTGTGCTGAATATCGGGCCAGGCGGCTTTGTGCAGGATGTTTCGGTAAGCTTTGCGGCGATGTTTGGGCGGCTTTTGGCGCCGGCGCTGGCGCCGGCCGGGCTGGGGCAGTGGCAGACCGCGGTGGCCCTGATCTCCGGGCTGTCGGCGAAGGAAGTAGTGGTATCCAGCTTTTCCGTGCTTTATGGAATTGGAAATATTAATTCTGAGCAAGGGATGAACATGCTGATGCAGAGCCTGTCTGCTGTGGGCTTTGGCGGGGTGAACGCCTATGCGCTGATGATTTTCTGCCTGATGTATACCCCATGTGTGGCGGCTATCGGCACTATTCGGCGGGAGACGGCTTCCCTCAGGTTCACCCTGGGAATGGTGCTGTTCCAGCTGGCGGTGGCCTGGGGGGCCTCGGTGCTGGTATATCAGGTGGGAAGGTTGATTTTTGCATCATAGGAAAACCGTTTTCTGTGATGCGAAAGCGCTTTTCTTTGGCTCCCATTGTGGTGATGTTTTTTAATATGATAGCGGGTAAGGTATGACAAGAGAGAAGTTATTAGTGGAAACTGCTGCCCTGGCAGGGGAAATCATGCTAGTCAGCGGTGCGGAGATATATCGGGTGGAGACCACCATTCAGCATATCCTGGAGCTGGCCGAGGGGAAGCAGGGGGAAAATGTGGTGCTGAGCACGGGAATTTATTTAAGCCTGGATGATCCGGCCGGGGAAGCGATTACTGTGGTGCGCCGGGTGTCAGACCGCTCCACCAATTTAAACCGGATTGATTTGGCCAATAATGTATCACGAAAGCTTTGCACGGGAAAGCTCAGCATTCAGGAGGCCTATGATCAACTTTTGGTTATTCAGAAGCAGGAGATCTATTCCCCTAAGGCCACATTCCTGGGATATGTGGGAACCTGCTGTTTTTTTGCCATGTTATTTAATGGGAAGCTTTATGATTGCCTGGCGGCTCTTTTGGTGGGGGCAGGTCTGGCGCTGGTGATGGGGGCCGCAAAGAAGATACGGCTGAATGCCTTTTGCACCAATGTGATCGCCGCTTTTTTTGTGGGGGAGGCCGCCTTGCTTCTCCAGGCTTTTGCGTTGACGGACATTCACCGTGATACGGTGATTGTCAGCGCGATTATGCCCCTCGTCCCCGGAGTGGTGTTTACTACAGCAATTCGTGACACCTTAAATGGAGATTATAACGCAGGCATGGCCAGGATGGTAGAGGCTGTGGTTACCGCTTTAGCGATTGCGGCAGGGGTGGGAGCCAGTATGAGCCTGTTTCAGATGCTGATGGGAGGAAGCTATCTATGGTAAGTCAGGGACTTCTGCAAATGATACCTCAGATCTTGATCCGATCCCTGGGCGCCTTTCTGGCGGTGATGAGCTTTGGATTGATCCTGGAGCTTCCGAAAAAGTACTTATTCCACGCGGGCGCGGTGGGAGGCCTGGGATGGATGGTTTACTTGATTGTCGAGAGATGCTCCCGGTCAGGCCCTATGGCGGCCTTTCTCTCCAGCTTAATGGTGGCTGGGATGAGCCATATCTTTGCCCGGCAGAAGAAGGCTCCAGTTACGGTATTTTTGGTGGCGGGGATCCTGCCCTCAGTTCCGGGGGCTTCTATCTACCGCTGCGTCTACTATATGATCCGCAATGCAGAGATGCTCTCCAACGATTATTTGGTGGAAACCTTAAAGATCGCCGGGGCTATTGCTATGGCAGTTTTTTTTATTGACTCTTTGTTCCGGTTAGGGCAGGACCATGGGAAACCAATGTGATCTGATCCGCATCGCGGCTGTAGCGGTAGACCTGATTGGAAAGACGGTCCTCTGGAGGAACTTCTGTTTCATTGATATCCTTCACGAGAAGGCTCATTTCTTCATAATTATAATTGGAATCATCAGCGGTCAGCAGGACTTCGTGGATACTGGAGGGGAGGATTAACAGATCCTGCCCGATGTGGTCCGCGAAGTCTTTTATAACCTGAGGGTAGGCCATACAGGTGGCTCCATTGATCCCAGCGGGATTAGTGAGAACATAAAGCAGGGGAAACATGGGATTCTTTTCCATGCGCCGTGCTTCAGCAGCTTCTAAAAGGGCATTTAATACATCCTCCTGATAATCATCCCCCAGAGTTTCCTTCGCCAGGCGCTTCAGTACCTCGCTCATGGGGCGGATCACCGGGGGAAGGAGGGAAGGGGTATTCTCCATCGCGGTCCGGAAGAGCTCCTTTTCACGGATGCCCCAGGCTTTTAAATGCTCTTTGTGAATCAAGGCAGTGATATAGCCATGCTCCCTCTGCTCCATCAGAAGATAGCAGACCATGGACATATCGTGGAAGGAGACATGAGGGAGCTTTTTCAACAGAAGCGTATTGGATCGGGTATTGATCAGTTTATAGACGATGTGGCCTTTGACCTCCGAATAGGCAGAGAGAACCCTGGAATCCAGGTAAGGTAGCTCAGGATTGGTCAAGTAGAGCTGATGAAGCTGGTCACAGATCCTGGACAGAGGCTTCCCGTCTAGGAGCTCCTGGTAAAAATCATTGAGATAAATGGTGGGAGCGACAGTTTCGGCCTTCTTGCAGATGGAGATGCCGTCTAGGATAACCCCGTTATTTTTCGGGATAGAGCGCAGGGCCAGCTGGTATTCACTTCCAAGTCTTTTTTCTAAATCTTCTTTAATTACCTGTAAAAACAGTTCATAACGCATATCATGACCTCCAGAAAATGATAGATTTGTTTTCGCTTCCATAAAAGGCAAGCAGTATGCCGCTGCTTACGTCCGGCATTCCGCCAGGCGCTCCTGGTAAGTAAATATCACAAGTATCAGACACTGCGAGTAAAACTAACCATTTTGTGTGCGACAGCCGGGCACAGCTCAGCAGGGATGAGAACAATAATAACGGGATGAAAAACATGGGATTTTGCCTTATCTCGATCAGGCAGTCCGACCATGGGACAGAATAGGGCGAGAATACGCCAAATTAGAAATTTATGGGAAAATTATACACCTATTTACGCAAATGAACAATAGAAAAGGAAAAAAATACAAATCAAGTTCCATGAAAAGGAAGCGCCATGCCCCAGGAGAAAGGTGTATTCACTCTCTCCAGATAAGCAGATGCAAAGATTCTGTTGAGCGTTCCCTGGGGTATGGCATTTCTTTCCTGCAAAGGGAAGAGCAGTGGATTACGACTGGCTCAGCTCCTTTAACGCCTGGATTAACTCCAGATCAGAGGGAGTGATCTTCAGGTTAGTACAGTATTCCTTTCCCTGGGGGCTTTTCACGGTGACCTCGATGACGGTTCCCTCAGTCATAGCATCCCTGGCAGCTGCCTGGAAAAATAAAGGGAGCTTGGGATGATTGGCCTTAAAGGTGTGAAACAGTTGCTGGAGCTGCATTAGGTGAAGGGGATTGAGCGCCATGATAAATTCCTCCAAATATTATAATGGTAATTAAGGTTGCTTTGATGGCAATTTAAGTTTTTGCGTTACACGGAGAGCAACAAATCAAGAGAGTATATAAGGGGTAATCTGGTACACGTAAAAGTTCAGCCAGTTGCTGTAGAGTGTGTTCCCTGTGCTGCGCCAGGTGAGCATAGGCATCTCACTGGGATCATCATCAGGGTAGTAATTACAGGGAATCAGAGGATCCATGCCCTTGGCCAAGTCCCGGTGGTACTCTGCGTTTAAGGTCATCCGGTCATATTCCGGGTGGCCCTGGACGAAGATTTGCCTTCCGTCCCGGCTCATCACCAGGAATACCCCGGCTTTCTCGGATTCTGCCACAATCATCAGCTCTGGATGCCGGACAAGATCTGCCCGCCGCACCTCGGTAAAGCGGGAGTGAGGAGCCATGAAGGTATCATTAAAGCTTCGCATCAGAGGCACCTTGTGGTCCAGAACTCGGTGTTCGTATATGCCAGAAAGCTTTTCTGCCCTGGAATATTTGGGAACCTGGTAGTGGTAGTACAGGCCGGCCTGGGCTCCCCAGCAGATGTGTATGGTAGAGGTGACATGGGTCTTGCTCCACTCCATAATGGTAGTCAACTCCTCCCAGTAATTTACCTCTTCAAACGCTAGATTCTCCACTGGGGCGCCGGTGATGATCATCCCATCATAGCGGAGCTTTCGAACATCCTGAAAGCACACATAAAATTTATTTAAATGGCTTCTGGAGGTATTCTTGGACTCATGGGTGGACATGGTTAAAAAAGTACAGTCCACCTGCAGGGGAGAATTGGAGAGAGCCCGGAGAAGCTGGGTCTCTGTGTCCTCCTTTATGGGCATCAAGTTTAAAATCAGGATTTCCAGGGGGCGGATATCCTGGCTTAAGGCCCGATCCTCATCCATGACAAAGATATTTTCCGATTCTAAGACTGCCTTTGCAGGTAGATCCTTTTGTATTTTAATCGGCATGGTTTCCTCCTTCTGCCTCCTCCAAAAGCGTCAGGAAATCTTCCTCGGAAAGGATGGGGATATTTAATTCCTTTGCTTTTTTATTCTTGGAGGAATTGCTGGTAGTATCGTTATTGATCAAGTAGCTGGTTTTCGCGGATACAGAGCCGGCGGCCTTTCCGCCTTTGGACTCAATGAGAGCCTGGAGCTCCTTCCGATTGGAAAAATGGGTTAAGGAGCCAGTGATGACAAAAGTTTTTCCAGAAAAGACAGCTTCCTCTTCAGTCGCCACGGTTTCCTTCTGGATATCCAGCTCTTCCAGAAGATGATCCAACAGGAGCTGGTTGGATGGATTGGAAAAGTAGTCGATCCATGCCCTGGCCAGCACATCTCCAATGCCGTCAATCTCGATCAAATCTTCATAAGATGCCTGGCGCATAGCGGAAATATCAAAGCGGAAGGTTCGACACAGCACTTTTGCATTGGCCAGACCGATTCCGGCAATACCCAGTCCGTAAATAACCCGCGCCAGGGTGGTGTGAGCGGCTTTCTGGATAGAGGATATAAGGTTATCATAGGATTTTTGGCCAAAGCCTTCCATCTCCACGATGGCCTCCTGATGCTGATCCAGATGGAAAATGTCAGCAAACTCATGGATAAAGCCAGCGCCGATGAATTTCTCCAGGGTGGCCTCAGACAGCCCGTCTACATTTAAGGCATCCCGGCTTACAAAGAGGGTAAAGCTTTTAAGCTTTTTGGCCTGACAGTCCGGGTTGGTACAATAGAGGGAGCGGACTTCATCCACCTGGCGGATTTCCGTTTCCCCTCCGCAGACCGGGCAGTGGCTGGGGATCTGGATCTTGCCGCTTCTGGTGTGATTGTCTGCGATTTGGGGGATGATCATATTTGCCTTGTAGATGGTGATCTCATCCCCCTCACCTAGTTCAAAAGCCTCCATAATACTGATATTATGAACGCTGGCGCGGCTTACCGTGGTACCCTCCAGCTCTACTGGTTCAAAAACAGCCACCGGATTAATTAACCCAGTGCGGGAAGGGCTCCATTCAATGTATTTAAGGCGGGTTTCCCGGACTTCATCTGCCCATTTAAAGGCAATGGAGTTTCGGGGGAATTTGGAGGTGTGGCCTAAGGAATCCCCGTAGGCGATATCATCCAGCAGCAGCACTAGGCCGTCTGAGGGAATGTCGTAGGATTTTGCTGCCTCCGCAAAGCGCTCCACCTCCTCAGGCAGGGTCTCCCTGGTGACCAGACAGTGATCCACCACCGCGAAGCCCTGGCTTTCCAGCCAGGAAAACTGATGCTTTCGGCTGTTTTCAACGTCTATGCCCTCGGCGGTAACCAGGGCAAATGCCTGGAAATTCACATTC
Source organism: uncultured Lachnospiraceae bacterium (assembly GCA_949740725.1). Classification (GTDB taxonomy): domain Bacteria; phylum Bacillota; class Clostridia; order Lachnospirales; family Lachnospiraceae; genus Caccovicinus. Next base: position 10,497 of record CATJIO010000172.1, read on the forward strand.
CTCTGGGCGGTGATCTGGCTGTTTAGCTGGCGCACAGAACCGCTGCAAAGGTTACGGGGGTTTTTATATTTGGCATCCACGTCTGGGAGCTCTTCATTGATTCGGTGAAAGTCAGAATACTTTATCACGGCTTCCCCCCGAAGGACCAGACGGCCCAGGTAGGGGATGGAGAGAGGGATATTGACAAATGCCTTTGCATTGGGGGTGATGACCTCCCCGATCTCCCCATTTCCTCTGGTGACGGCCTTTATCAGGCGGCCATCCTCATAGGTAAGGACGATGGTTAAGCCGTCCAGCTTCCAGGAAAGAAGGCCCTTTTGGCTGCCCAGCCATTCCTGTAGGTCCTCTATGCTTTTCGTCTTGTCCAGGGAGAGCATGGGGGACTGGTGGGCCTCTTTGGGAAGCTCGCTTAATACCTGGTAGCCCACCTCCTGAGTAGGACTTCCGGACAGGATGATTCCAGTCTCCTTTTCCAGGCGAACCAGCTCATCATACTGCTTATCGTATTCGTAATTGCTCATGATTTCCCGGCTTTCCTGGTAATAGGCCCGTCCTGCCTGGGAGAGGGTGGACACCAGTTCCTTCATGCGTCGGATCTTATCTTCCATTTCAAAAATTCCTTTCCTTAAGGTTTTTGGGCAGATTCGGCCCGGCTTTCTTTAGGGTTAAGGGAGGGAGCGACAGGCTATGGACCAATTCCTGATACTCCTGAGAGGTCATGTGCCGGTAGGATCCCTCAGCCAAGTCTCCTAGATGAATATTCATGATCCGAATCCGCTTCAGCTCCAGGACCTGATAATGAAAGGCCTGACACATCCGGCGGATCTGCCGGTTCAGCCCCTGGGTCAAAATGATCCGGAAGGTATCCCTCCCGGTGGCCTGAATCTGACATGGCCTGGTGGTCCGGTTCAGTTCGATAAGCTCCACTCCAGATGCCATCTGATGCAAAAATTTGGAGGTTATGGGGCGATCCACCCGGACCAGATACTCTTTTTCATGGTAATTGCTGCCTCGCATGATCTGATTCACCAGGCTGCCCTGGTTTGTCATGAGAATCAGCCCCTGGGAGTCCTTATCCAGCCTTCCCACAGGGTAAACCCGTTCCGGATAGGAGATCAGCTCCACAATCGTTCTGGCCCGATCCTTGGAGGAGGTGGTACAGACAATCCCACGGGGCTTATTTACCACTAGCCAGACAGGGGGCGGCAGGGCATTGGCTTTAGGCTGTGCCTGCCCTGCCCAAACCACCACTCCGTCGCAGAGGATCTGCTGATGGGCCTCTGCCAGCTGCCCCAGGACTGCCTTCTCCCCGTCCACCAGTACTCGCCCTTCAGCGATCCACCGATCCGCCTCCCGCCTGGAGCATACCCCTAGCTGACTCAGCCATTTATTCAGGCGAACCTGCTCCATCACAGGAATTCCTCCTGGACGCCTATGCCGGATGCTGGGCTAAATTCTCTGACAGGGAGTCTGCCTTCCCGGTTCGCCGGGAAGTGTTTCCCGTCAGGCTGGCTTTGGGATGGGTGGGCCAGGATCAGCATAGCATCCCCGAAGGAGAAGAAGCGGTAGCGCTCCCGGATAGCCTCCTGATAAGCCGCCAGGGTGTGCTCCCTTCCGGCAAAGGCAGAGACCAACATCACCAGGGTGGATTCTGGAAGGTGGAAATTTGTGATGAGCCCATCCATCAGCCGAAAGGAATACCCTGGGTAGATGAAAATATCCGTCCACCCGCTTCCCGCCTTCAGGCGGCCGTCTGGTCCGGCCGCGGACTCGATGGTCCGGCAGCTGGTGGTGCCTACACAGATCACCCGACCACCCTCTGCCTTGGTCTGGTTAATGATATCTGCCGCTTCCTGGCTGATCTGGTAAAATTCTGAGTGCATATGGTGATCCAGCACATGCTCCACCTTTACCGGGCGGAAGGTGCCCAGCCCTACATGGAGGGTTACCCGGGCAATACGCACCCCCATGGCCTGTATCTGGGCGAGAAGGGGTTGGGTAAAGTGGAGGCCTGCCGTAGGCGCGGCGGCAGAACCTTCATGGCAGGCCTATACCGTCTGGTATCGGCTCTTATCCTTCAACTGGTGGGGAATATAGGGCGGAAGGGGCATTTGCCCCAGCTGGTCCAGGATTTCCTCGAAAATCCCATCATAGTGAAACTGGATCAGCCGATTCCCCTCCTCCAGGGTATCGATGATCTGTCCAGTTAAAAGCCCCTCCCCAAAAGTGATTCTGGCGCCAGGCTTCGCTTTTTTCCCAGGCTTCACCAGAGTCTCCCATACATCCTGTTCCTTCCTCTTTAAGAGAAGCAGCTCGATCTTTGCCCCAGTGTCTTCTTTGACTCCCAAAAGCCGCGCGGGGATCACCTTGGTATCATTGATCACCAGGCAGTCCCCCCTTTTTAGATACTGGGGAACCTGGTTAAATATCCGGTGGCGTACCTCCCCGGTGTGTTGGTCCATCACCAGCAACCGGGAAGAGGAGCGGTCGTCTAAGGGGTCCTGGGCAATCAGCTCCTGGGGCAAATCAAAATAAAAATCCTTTACATCCATTCTCTGCCTGCCTCCTATTGTCCGATCTGAATGGTAACTTCATTTTGGGCGGTGGTCTCCTCCTGCAGGGCTCCTGCAGAACCACCCTGGCGTTCAATGATGCTGTAGCTTTCCGCCAGAGAGGGGTCATTCTCCAGAGCCTGACGGAGATTAGCATAGATCTGCGTCTTTAATAAGGTAATCTCATCGCTGGCTTCTGCCTCCCGGATATAAGACTGTACAGCTTCGTCCAGGCTGGAGGCGTCGGTCAGATAGTAATTTCCGTCCTCGCCCATAACGATATAATTCCACAGGATGCCCGGGGCCAGGGTGAGGGAATCCTTAAACTTCAGATCATAGGTCACATACGTGAGATAACTGCCCTCGGAAAGCCCCGGCCGGGTATAGCAGGTGATATTCCGATACCCTTCAGTGTATCTGGCATCGTATTGAAGCTGCCTGCGCAGATCCTCGATACCAGTTAAATCCGTCCAGCCGAACATCTGATAGATGGCTTCCGGGTCTGCATTCTGCTTTGCGGTAAAATATTGATTGATCAACGCCTGCACTTCTGGCGTTCCTCCCACCAAAAAGGCCTCCTCTTGAGTCTCATCCGGCATATCGGCAGGAGCCTCGGTCTCAATGGGGGCAGTCTCTTCCGCCGAGGCAGTTTCCTGGGGGTGAGGCTGTTTCGCCCGGTCCACCACCAGGATAATGATCATTAATAGGATGACCACCACAGGCAGGATTAAGAATTTCCCAAACCTGCGGATATCTTCTTCTTTTAAGGAATCGTAATGGGATTGTCGGTTTCTCCTTTGCTTCATTGGTAATCCTCCATGTCTATTTCCTGGAAGGCCGGCATACAGCGGCCCAAGGCGCCAGGATTTTCGTGTCTTTGCCTATTTTAACAAAAACCAGGGTAAAAATCAATCAATCCGTAGGGATCCCAATTTGATTTTTTGGATACCCCCCCGTGAATAGTAACTGTATAACAGAACGGTAAAAGGTGATCACGTCTAATATATTGACATCATAGGGGCCATGGACGTATAATCCAAGA
>CATJIO010000173.1 GCA_949740725.1 uncultured Lachnospiraceae bacterium
AAAAAATTGCGGAATATGCAGGACTTCCTCTTGACGAAGTGAAAAAATTGAAAGCAGAACGGACAGCATAAAACAAAACCGTAGGCCGGGAATCTAAAAGCAGGTTCCCGGTCTTATTTTTTGCCCTGAAATGTAAGTTTTTTGTGAATTTGACTAAAAAGTCGTCACCTGGTATAGGAATGTAGGATGTTTTGTGCTCGCTGGGAATTTCTCTGTACGCTATTAACAGTGGAAAGATGGCCTATTGAGTTTTATATTTTTGAATTATTTTCTATGTACGTTTCTATTCGTGCATGATATTCTGCCGTGTGCAGGAGGACACGGTGATGGTCATGGCAAATCCATTTTTGTTTTTTTGAGATAGTAGCATTTTCCATGAAATTATGCTATGCTTTCCATAATGAAAAATGCAAATACTGGAAACAGATCCAAAAGCACAGGGATCACGGATACTAGAAACCAACAGGAGAGCACAGAAGAGGAACAAGGGATGATGAGAGAGCAGGACAGGGAAGTAGCAAAGAAAGTACTGGATTATTGGTTTACTTTGGAATTTTTGGCACAAGATAAGTATCCGGAGACCGGGAAGCTGCGAAATGAGGTGGAGCAGTTTAAGAGGAGGACAGGGAAAGACTCGGTGAAGAGGAAAAAGATTCTGTGGGATGCGGTTTCCCTGGAGGGCATTTGCGGTTCTGAGCGGCTTATGGATGTGGCATTTGCGGAGGCAGTTGCTTGCGGAATGAAATGTTGGGGGAATATGACGGTCTATTTGGGGAAGGTGAAAAGGGAGGCCTGTATCCATTGGATCGGGAGGGCGTTACCGGGAAAGGGGACGGAGCGGCCGGAGATGAGCCGGGAGGCTATTGCTTGGGCAAGTTTCCAGGTCACGCCGGAGGGAAGGTATTGCAGCCATTCCTTATCCTTATCGCCCATGGTTTGGGCGTTGAAGCAGATCAGGAACTGCAGCAGAGGGCTGTCCGGCTGCCTGGATGAGAAGAAATACCGGGCTGCGGTGGAAGGCCTGGAGGAGAGGCTGTTTGGGCAGCACAGTCAGGAAGAGGAAGGGTTGATGGTCACAGTAGAAATACTGAAGGCTTTATCTGGGACGATCCGGAAAGAGTACATTGAGGAGGTATTCTGCACAGAAGAGCATGGGAAGGAAGATATGGGCAGCCAGGAGGATATGGATTTTGGCCTGGAGGAGAAATATGATATATTCTTTCCACTGTTTGGGGACGAGGAGACCAGGGATCGGGAGGAGGGAGAGTCCTTCTCCGGGCTGAGCCGTGACTTTTATTCCAGAGATATGAAATTGGTAATGGATTTTCTGGAAACACCCCCAAATTTAGATGGATTGGAGATACAGGCCCAAAGGCAGGAGAAAGTCCAAAGGCAGATTCAGATACAAACGGAAGCACAAATACAAAGGCAGGTTCAGATACAAACGCAGGCACGAATACAAACGCAGTCACAGGTGGAAGGGGAGGGCGGCCATGAGGCAGGAATGTTGGGGGATCTGGTCCGCTACATCTGCGGCCCTTACCATGAATCTAAGGGAGAGAAGGGCGTCCGGATAGATCTAGTGCATCCCCAAGGGCAGGCGGTGAAGGTTTATGCCAGACAGCTGGGGGAGATTCTGGATGTGCGCCGGGCTCCTATGGGGAAATGGCCCTCTCCTTTTATGCCAGCGCTAATGCAGCAGATAGCGATCAACCTTGGAATCCACAGCGGGGAATCTCTTTTTGGGGAGACGGCGGGGCGGATTTTTTCGGTCAACGGGCCTCCGGGAACGGGAAAGACCACGCTGTTAAAAGAAATCATTGTGGATCACATTGTGGAGCGGGCCATGGCTATGTCCCAGTATTTGGATCCGAACAAGGCGTTTGGGCGACGGGATTTTCAGCATGGGGAGAAAGCGGAGCACGGGTATTCCAAATACACCAGGCACTGGTATCAATTAATGGATGAGCGGATATTGGACTGCAGCATTCTGGTGGCCTCCTGCAATAATGGTGCGGTGGAAAATATTTCCAGAGAACTTCCGGTGAGCAAAGAGATCCCGGAGCTTTTGCATCTGCCTCCGGAGGAGAGGGATATCTACTTTACTGAATATGCAAAAGTTCTGTTTGGCCAGGAGGACGCATGGGGGCTGATCGCAGCGCCTTTGGGAAAACAGGCGAATATTAAACGTTTTTATCAAGGGGTGATCAAGCCTCTTTTGTGGGACAACTTTCGGAACAAGGATATGGCAAAGGAGAGGATAGAAAGGTATCACCAGGCGCGGCAGCGCTTCCTGGAGCAGTGGAACCGGGTGAAGGGGATGCAGCAGGCGATAGGGGCGGTGTGCGACCTTCAACGGGAGGCCTGTCTGGCCCGGGAGAGGGAGGAGCGGATCGCGCTGGAAAACGGGGAACGAATCACGGCCTTGCTAAATGAGCGGGAAGAGCTGGAAGAGCGACAGGAGAAGCGGCTGGGACAGCTTGCCGGAAAGGCGAAGCAGGCGGAGGCAGCCCGGGAGAGGGAGAAGCAGGAAGAACTCCGGATGAATGAGTTGGAGGAGCGGCGCCAGCAGGAGGCGGAAAAGAGCAAGGCGCTGCTTCGTCAGGAGTGGGAGGTGAGAAGGGACACTGGGTTGTTGATAAAGCTTTTTCAAAAGGAGAAGTATGAGGCTGCCCTGAGGCTGGCGGAGGCTTGCAAAGGGGAAGTCCGGGAGCAGCAGGCAGTGCTGGAGGAATTGGAGAAGGAGCGGACGGATGGCCGGGAGTGTCTGCTGGCCAGGAAGGAGGAGACAGAGGCCCTGGAGCGGGAGCAGGGCCTGATGGAGCAGGAGCGGCAGGAAGATCAGTTGCGTCTGGAGCAGCTGAACCGGGTGGAAGCAGAGCTGAGGCAGGAGATCCAGGAAGCAAAGGAGAGGGCAAAGAAATGTCAGGAGGAGTATGACGCCGCAGCGCGGAGCTTTTCTGCCAGGGGAGAGGATGGAGGGTTAGCTATCCAGGACGGGTGGATCGAGGATCTGTTGTCTCAGGAGGAAAATCCCTCGACCAAGGCCCAGGTGTCTAATCCCTGGTTTACGAAAAGGTATAACCGGGAGCGGGAAATGCTGTTTTATTGTGCGCTGCAGCTGAACCGGGAATTTATTTTATCTTCTAATCATTTTCGGGATAACTTGATTACGCTTTCCCAGTACTGGGGGCTTCGGGAGGGGGATGAGAAGGAGCGGATTCGTTTCCATCCTGAAGATGCGCTGGAATTTGTCCCTGCTCTGTATCAGTCTTTGTTTCTGCTAGTTCCCGTTTTATCCACCACCTTTGCTTCGGTGGGCAGGCTATTCCAGGATATTCGAAGGCCGGGGATAGTGGGAACGCTGATTGTGGATGAGGCGGGGCAGGCGCAGCCTCAGATGGCGTTAGGGGCCTTATATCGAAGCCGCCGGGCGGTGGTGGTGGGAGATCCCAGGCAGATCGAACCAGTGGTCACAGATGAGCTGACCATGTTAAGAAAGGCCTTTGATCAGGAGGAAATAAAGCCGTACCATTCGAAAACCTTATCGGTTCAGGAACTGGCGGATCAGCAGAATGGATTTGGAACCTACCTGGATAATGGGATAGACTGGCCGGAATGGATGGGCTGCCCTCTTCTGGTACACCGGCGCTGCATTTCCCCTATGTACGATATTTCCAACAGAATCTCCTACCAAAATATGATGAAGCAGCAGACCAGACCGCCGAAGGCAGAATTATGCAGGCAGTTTATCTATGAAAAGTCTCAGTGGATCCAGGTGGAGGGCCGGGAAAAGGGGAAGAAGGATCATTTCGTGGAGGCCCAGGGAAGGAAGGTTTGTGAGATGCTGGAGACGGCATTTCAGAGAAATGAATATCCCAGCGTGTATATTATCAGCCCCTTTACCTCTGTAGTTTCCGGGATGCGTGACTATCTAAAAAGTTACTGCCGGGAACATGGGAATTCGGCTATCCATGCGGGATCCCCGGAATGGGTGCAGAAGAATATCGGAACAGTACATACTTTCCAGGGGAAGGAGGCTGACGAGGTGATTTTCCTCCTGGGATGTGACCGGGAGAAAGAGTCCAGTGGCGCGGTGCACTGGGTGAATCGGAACGTTGTGAATGTGGCGGCCACCCGGGCGAAATACCGATTCTACGTGGTGGGCGATGAGATCGCCTGGAAGGACTCAGAGTGGATCTCCACGGCCAAAGGGATCTTAGATACCTTTGCCATCCGGGAGATTCAGGCTATTTTTAAGGAGGAGATGGCAGAGGAGGAGAAGCAGGAAGCGCTGGCGGCTGCCTCCAGAGGATTGCCTTCCATCACGTCCTTTTCCGTGGATGAGCAGGCTGGTGAAGATGGGGAGAATGACTGCACCATAGACACCCAAAGCCTGCTCCTCCCCTTAACCAGGGAGCTGGGGGAGCAAGAGCTGACTAAGGATCAGCTGGAGAGATTCGGATTTTCGGAGAGGGGAGAGTTCCATCAGTTGGCAGAGGAGGTTCAGGATAATCTTCGTCTGGGAATCAAGCTGTTTGATCTCTTAAGTCCGGTTTACCAGTTCAATCCGGATCTGGATGCCTCCTGCTGCGCGGTTCTTTTCTGCAAGGCGCTGGAAGTACAGATGAGAGAATGCTTTCATGGGAGTCTGGCCTCCCTGCTTCCGGATTATCCGGTACAGGAGGGAAGGAGCAGAGTTCCTCTGAGCCGGGCAGTGAAGGAGAAAATGATGCTGGGAGGCTTTGCCTATATTATTCGGACCAAGAAGGCGGAGCTGGGAAGACAGATGGAGCGGCAGGGGGATTTGGCGCACAGCGCCAGCTGGTGGGAGGCTTTCGGGAAAAAGGCGGATCAGTGCAGCCGCCGAAGGAACCAATGCTGCCATGCAGGGCGGTTTAGCTGGGAGGATCAACTAGGGCTTCTGTCCGGATTATTCCGGGAGGACTTTGCTGGAGTTTCGGAAGAAGGAAAGGGAAGTCTAGTGGGCGGACTGATGTTCGAATCTCAGGTGGGGAAGCGTCTTATCTTACCCTGACGGCTAAGTGTTGACTTGCGGCTGTGGGAAGGGTGTGCTATACTATTTCTTAACCGAAATAGAAAGAGGAATTTACCAATGAGAAAGTCCATGACCCAGGAAGAGAGATATAAGATGATGATGGAAACGCCGGTTTCCAGGCTGATACCAAAGCTGGCGGTGCCCACCATCATCAGCATGCTGGTAACCGCGGTTTACAATATGGCGGATACCTTTTTTGTCAGCCGCATCGGAACCAGCGCTTCCGGAGCAGTAGGCGTGATCGCGTCGCTGATGTTTATGATTCAGGCCATTGGGTTTACCTTTGGCATGGGGAGCGGGAACTATATTTCCAGGTCCTTGGGGGATCAGGATGGGGCGGAGGCCGGGAGAGCAGCGTCTACCGCATTTTTCACTGTGCTGTTTATTGGCCTGCTGATGCTGTTAGGGGGCAGCCTGTTTATGGAGCCTCTGGTGTATCTTTTGGGGGCCACGCCCACTATCGCGCCCTTTGCCATGGATTATATGCGCTATATCCTGTATGCGGCGCCTTTTATGCTGGGTTCCTTTGTGCTAAATAATATTCTCCGCTCTCAGGGAATTGCCTTATATGCTATGTTTGGAATTGCGGCTGGCGGGATCTTAAATATGATCCTGGACCCTATTTTGATTTTTGGTTTGCACATGGGGATCGCCGGGGCGGCCATTGCCACTATGGCCAGCCAGATGATCAGCTTTGCGATTTTGCTGTGCCAGTGTAACCTACGGAAGGACAGCATCAAGATTCAGATTTCCAAATTCACCCCTTCTTCCAGGATGTACGGCATTATCTTCCACGCAGGACTGCCTTCCCTGTGCCGCCAGGGGATGATGAGCATCTCCTCAGTGGTCTTAAACCGTGCGGCCGGGCCTTACGGGGATGCGGCCATCGCAGCCATGTCTATTGTGACCCGCTTTATGATGTTTATTAACTCCGGGCTCATTGGATTTGGCCAGGGATTTCAGCCGGTGTGCGGGTTTAATTTTGGAGCGAAGCAGTATGACCGGGTATTGGATGCCTTCTGGTTCTGCTTTAAAGTGGCTACAGTGGTGCTCACCTTTTTAGGAGCAATCAGCTTTGGATTGGCGAAGCCGATTATCACAGCTTTCCGGAAGGATGACCTGGATGTGATTCAGATCGGAACCAGGGCGCTGCGGCTGCAGCTGCTCACCATGCCTATCCAGGGATGGATTATTATGTGTAATATGATGACCCAGTCCATCGGTTATGGTTTCCGTGCTTCCCTGGTGGCCATGGGGCGTCAGGGCTTGTTCCTGATTCCGGCATTGATGATCCTTCCGGGCATCTTCGGGCTCCTGGGTGTGCAGATGGCCCAGGCGGTAGCGGATGTGTGCACTTTCTTCCTGGCCAGCGTGATCATCGCGGGGATTTTAAAGGATTTTAAAGAAAAAAGTCGGGCTATGGTTTAAGGAAAAACCATAAGCGATGAGAGAATCAGATAAAATATGAATAAGAGCCGGACATATGGGGTGTCCGACTCTTATTTTTGCCATAGTTTATTTTGACTATCAGAGGTGAACTTACAGGCTGCGTACTGACCAGATATATTCCAGACAATACACTAACTAAGCGCCTGCTCAAACATCTTGAGCAGCTGCTCTTTATGGAAAGGCTTATCCACAAAGCCTTTCACACCGATGGCTTTGGCTTTCTTATATGTATCGTCATATGCCAGAGAGGAAATCATGACGATTCGCGCATCCGGATGATCCTTCAGAATAATCTTAGAAGCGTCCAGCCCATCCATTCCCTGCATGATAATATCCATGGTTACCAGATCCGGCTTTACTTCATCGTACTGGGCAATCGCATCTTCCCCGCTTCGGCAGTATGCCGCGATCTCATAATCTGTACCTTCTAAAACATTGCCTAACTGAACTCGTACTAATCGAGAATCATCGACTACCATAATTCGTTTCCCCATTTTGTGTACTCCCTTCTCTTACTTTTTATCTGAAATAGCCCCATCCTCGCCGGAACACGGCACATGGTGAATTAACTGTGCCCCTCCACAATACTCATCGGAATAAGTAAGCATGAACTGTATCTCACGCCCCTCTGGCTCATAGCGTCCGCGATAAAACGCAGGCGGGCCAAAATGAGCCGGAACTTGTGTGGCCTGAAACATAGCTTTGGCTATCCTGCCACAGAGTACATTGAAATACTCTTTGCTGAATTCCTCCAGATCTTCAGGACTGATGGATTCTTCCTGGAAGGAATTGCTTGCCATACGGGATAGCAGCCGGGTATCAGCACAGAGAGTAAGGCTGGTACGAAAACCTTGGTCAAAGGTAATCTGAACCGTACAAAGGTCTCCCTCAGGCGAATGATGTCCCTGATGCAGGCGTACGCCTGCAGTACACTCCGTCACATCCTGAACCGCTTGATCCAGTATCTGCTCAAGCTCCTCTTTTGACATAGCAGTATTCATCGGATAATCCTCCTCTCTGATTATTTTGTCCACTCATTGTTCTTCCTCCTCAAAAACCCGCCAGATTCTCTTAAGAAGTTCCGCGGAAGAAAATGGCTTAAGCACATAATCGCATATTCCCAGCTTGGCGCTTTCCATAACGGTATCCTTATTTTCTACACCAGTAAGCATGATCACCGGTATGTCCTTACATTCTTCCATCTTGCGTATTTCACGCAACGTCTCAATGCCATCCTGTTGCGCCATCCGAATATCCAAAAGAATCAGATCCGGCGTCTCTTGTTCCAAATATCTTAGAGCCCGCATTCCAGAATTGATGGTAATCAGATCATAATCCTTCTGAAGGATACTGGAAATACGCATTAAGACAATTGCGTCATCATCCACAGCTAAAATGCGCTTTTTCGCACTTTCTTCGATTTGACTCATATGCATTCTTCCTCCTTTTCAACTATGCTAATCAGCTGGCCCAGCAGCTCCTCTGCATGGTCATCTTCAAATAATCTTAGCTGCTCCTGTATCGCTAAAAGGCGTTCTGCCACATCCTCGGGCAATTCATGAGCCAGCATCGCTGCCACCCTTTCCGCACATCGCTGCGAGCGAAAATGCTTTAATTCTTCCAGGGCTGCCGCTGTTTCCTCCTTTAACTCCAGTCTGGTCAGGCAGGGAAGCTTTTCCTTCCGCTCTGTCTTTTGCCTGCGCCATTCCAGAAACTGTCCGACCTTCGCCAGAAGATCTTCATATTCCGCCAACAGCAGCGGAAAGTTGGTGCGGATAAATTCAATGTCTCCTTGTGCGGCGGCATTTTCCTGGGCTCGGGCCATAGCGGAGACCTCCATAGCCCCGATATTGGCAGAGGCGCTCTTTAACCCATGAACCTCAATCTGATAGCGCAATATATCGGATTCAACAACATCACTTAAGAGCTGGATTTTGCGCTTGCCGTCAATGCAATACAGATCCAACAGTTCGACAAAGCCCTCTTCATCGCCGGAATAATATTGCATTACCACATTCATAGTTATCCCATCGATCTGGAAGGCAGCGGGATCCAGTGGTTTGGATTCCTTTTCGATATCTTCTGACTGGCGGTACTTTTCCGACACCCAGCGGAGCAGAAGCTGGTTTAGCTCAAGACGGTCAAGAGGCTTTGCGATGAAATCCTGAAAACCGTGCTCCAGAAAATGTTCCCGCATCCCTTCCATAGCATTGGCGGTCAAGGCGATCATAACTGGGGCTGTTCCGTTTTCCCCACAGTCTCTGCGGATTATCTCGGCCGCCTCCACCCCGTCCATATCTGGCATCATATGATCCATAAAAATAAGATCATATCGGTTGGCATGCACCAACTCGATGGCTTCTGGCCCGCTTTCTGCCTCGGTCAGATCAAAAGCGTAACTTTTCAAAAAGCTTCTGGCCACCTTGCGGTTGATTACATTATCATCCACAATTAACACCTTCACCCCGGGGGCGGTAAACATATCGGTAATTTTCTGTTCTGTCTGTGGAATCTCAGGTGTCTCAGAAACCGGCCGCTGATCCACGATTTTCTGGGGAATCGTGATGGTAACGGTGGTTCCGCTGCCATAGATACTGTCTACCTGAATAGTGCCCTCCATCAGTTCCACCAGCTGCTTTACAATGGCAAGCCCAAGCCCGGTGCCCTCTACACTTCGGTTACGTTTTGAATCTACCTGACGGAAATCCTCGAAGATCTTGCTTAAGTCTTCCTCACGGATACCGCATCCAGTATCCTCCACGCAGAAGGTAAGAAGCTCCTCATCTTCATTTATCCCGGGTTTCCCGGTAATGTATACCCGGACATATCCTTTTTTCGTAAATTTTATTGCATTGCTGAGAATATTGAGCAGGATCTGCTTGATTCGGCCGTCATCGCCGGTATAGCGGCAGGGGATGGTTTTGTCACACTCATATTTTAGGATCAGCCCCTGCTGAGAAGCTGCCATATCCATGAGGCTGATGATCTCATCCGCCATAACTTTTATGTAGTAGTTTACCTTAACCAATTCCATTTTGCCAGCTTCTACCTTAGACAGATCCAAAATATCATTAATAATGGTCAAGAGATTTTTGGCCGCGGACTGCACGTCTTTGGCATAGGCGTAGATCTCCGTATCCCCACATTCTTCCATGATGATATCATTTAGCCCGATGATGGCATTCATCGGCGTTCGTATCTCGTGGGACATGTTGGCGAGGAATTCGCTTTTCGCAATGCTGGCTTTCTCTGCCTGATGCCGCACTCGCTTGATTTCGTTGATGTAGGCCTTCATATCGGTCATATCCAGAATCAAAATCACACATCCCTGTATCTTGCCGTTTTCATCGATGATATGCTTGCTGTGGCTTTCATAATGCTGACCGTTGATGGAAAAGCTCTGAGGAATGTCTTTGTTTAGCATTTCCTCCCGGAAGTCCTCCACCACCCGGATATTCTCTCCCCGCTTGTGGTCGGGCAGACTGGTGAAAATATCCGCCGCCGCCCGGTTATAGCTGATCAGCCGGTCATGATCATCTAATGCGATTACGCCGTCGCCTATGCTCTCTAAAACTTTCTCCGCCGCCAGATGACGGAAATCATAATTGCGTCGGCTCCAGACTACGATAACGACCATGGACATGGAAATCGTCAGGGTTATGGGCGTGAAATCAAATACGCTCACGATTTTAAACACATAGATGAACAGCATAACAACCGGCAAGCTGGAAATTGCCAGGATAGTCCAAAACTGATGATTAATATGTTGATCTGAACGTTCCCGAATCGCTTTCGCCAAGGTGTATATGCAAAGGGCATAAGGGATAATAATGTGGCCGATCAAAAAAAACAGGTACAACGGGCCATAGCTTAAGCGGATATAAAAGAATCCGTCCCCATTGGCCACCCACTGGACATCTTGGTAAAAAAGGCCGTGCCAGTTAAAAATTGCCGCGGGCAAAGATAAGAAGCTGACTGCACCGAGAATCCTTAAGAAAATCTTTGGCGGGGCAATGGAACAGTAGAGGTAAATAAACCAGCAATAACACAGTGGCGTAAAAGCGGATCCTACCTTTTCTATGGCTACCGCTGTCATGGCGGCCTCCACGGTAGGCGCGGTCAATTCTAATAAGTATCCCATATTCTGTACCAATGACCCGCACATAATCATGATCAGCAGTTTTTGCTCTTTGGCCCCGTCTCCATTAAGCAAAAGGAATAGGGCGAAGGCTGTTAGGCATATGCCAACACACTCGAATAGAATGACAAAATTTACCATTTCTCCTTTCCTTCCTGTTTACAAATTAATCTGCCGTTATGGCGTTCTTCTGAACTCATTTTCGCCAGATAATCAATACTAGAAATACAATATTATAAATTCAGGACAATGTCAAGAAATACCTGTTCCATTATCGCGTGCAGGCGGCATCCTGCGAGACATTTCCAACAAATCACTTTACAAAAAAGGAGGATTACTATATAATCATGTGGAGGCTATCCGCTGGGGACAAGGGCTGGATAGGAATATGAACATAAAGGATGGAGTTAAAATGGCTATTTTACAAACTTGGAGAGATCTGGCATATGGCGACGGGTTAAAGGATAAAGAGAGAGAGAATTTATGGACTGGGTATTTTACCATTGAGAAGGGGATTTATGAGCAGATTCTTTCCGATCCCACCCAGGTGATCACCGGTACAGTAAAGGAGTTGGCGGACCGGTATCAGACTGAGGTGCTGATAATGACAGGTTTTCTTGATGGAATCAATGAAAGTTTGAAGGGGTATGAGAACCCTATTGAGACCATGGAGGAGGATACCCAGGTACGGATTGAGATTGATCCGGAGAAGCTTTACTATAATATGGTGGAGGCTAAGGCAAACTGGCTGTACGAGTTGCCTCAATGGGACAATATTCTGACCGAGGAGCGCAGGAAGGAGCTTTACAAGGAGCAGAAGGCTTCCGGCACCATCCGAAAGCCTGCGAAGATTGGGCGGAATGACCCCTGCCCTTGCGGAAGCGGTAAGAAGTACAAAAAGTGCTGTGGCAAGAATGCATAGCGCATGTTCATGACCGGGCCGCCTAGCTGTGAGACTGCAGTGGGCGGCTTTTTGTTTTAGTAGGAAAGGCATATAAGGCGCAAGTTTTCTAACCCGTAATGGCAGAAGGGAGAGACTTATGGAGGCATATACCAGCTTTGCACGGGTTTACGACATGTTTATGGATAATATTCCCTATGAGGAGTGGTGCGGGTATCTCACCGGCCTTCTAAAAGAGCAGGGGATCCGAAATGGCCTGGTGTTGGATCTGGGCTGCGGCACAGGGAATATGACGGAGCGCCTGGCTAAGGAAGGCTATGATATGATCGGCGTGGATGCTTCGGAGGAGATGCTGGAGATTGCTATGGAAAAACAGCGCGCCTCTGGGCTGGAGATCTTATATCTTCTCCAGGATATGCGGGAATTTGAACTCTATGGAACAGTGAGGGCGGTAGTGAGCGTCTGTGATTCCATCAATTACCTGCTGGAGTATGAGGATCTTGTGGAAACCTTCCGGCTGGTGAATAATTACCTGGACCCAGGAGGCGTCTTTATTTTCGATCTGAACACCCGCTATAAATACCAGACCATTTTAGGGGATCGGACTATCGCAGAAAACCGGGAAGAGGGAAGCTTCATCTGGGATAATTATTTTGATGAGGAAAGCCAGATCAATGAATACGATTTGGCGCTTTTTATCCCGGAAAATGAGGGGAAAGCCAGAGGGGAATCTGGGAGAAAATACTGGAAATTCCAGGAAACCCATTACCAGAGAGCCTTTGAATTGCCAGAGATTTTTAAGGCGATGCAGGAGGCAAAGCTGGAGCTGCTGGGCTGCTATGAGGCATTTACCAAAGAGCCTCCCAGGCCAGACAGCCAGCGGGTTTATGTGGTGGCCAGGGAGCAGGGAAAAGAGACTTCTTCCAGGTGAGTCAGCCGGGAGGGAGCCTCTGGTAAAATATGGGACATTTCACATGAAATCAGGAAAAGAAAGCAGGGATATTATGGAAGATTACATGTTACGGGCTACCGCCGCCCAGGGACAGATCCGGGCATTTGCCGCGACCACCAAGGATATGGTGGAGACTGCCAGGGCGGCGCATAATACCAGCCCCGTGGCCACCGCCGCCCTGGGACGGCTGCTTACAGCCGGGGCGATGATGGGGATGATGATGAAGGGGGAGGAGGATATCCTCACCATTAAGATTCAGGGGAATGGCCCCATGGAAGGGCTGACGGTGACTGCGGACTCCAAGGGAAAGGTGAAAGGATATGCCTGGAATCCCGGGGTGATGCTTCCTCCCAATGAGAAAGGAAAGCTGGATGTGGCTGGCGCCTTAGGGCTGGGAGTGCTAAGTGTTATCAAGGATATTGGGCTAAAGGAGCCTTATGTGGGAGAGACCATCCTGGTTACCTCGGAAATCGCAGAGGATTTAACTTACTATTTTGCCACCTCGGAACAGACCCCATCTTCTGTGGGGCTGGGGGTATTGATGAATCCAGAAAATACGGTGAGACAGGCAGGGGGTTTTATCCTGCAGATGATGCCGGGGGCCTCAGAGGAGGTGATTGGGAAACTGGAGAAAAAACTGGCAGAGCTCACCTCGGTCACTGCCCTCCTGGATCAGGGAATGACACCGGAGATGATTTTAGAGACCATTCTGGGAGAATTTGGGCTGGAAATCAATGACCGGATGCCGGCCAGATTTTTCTGTAATTGTACCAAGAGCCGGGTGGAAAAGGCGCTGATCAGCGTGGGAAAGAAGGAAATCAGAGAGATGATCACAGAGGGAAAGCCTATCGAGGTAAACTGTCATTTCTGTAATAAGCATTATGTATTCTCGGTAGAGGAGCTGGAGGAAATGTTGAGCCAGGCGGTGAAATAATACAAAAAGAGCCATTGCAAAATGGCTCTTACTTGTAATCACAACTAACAAATATAACTTACTTCAACGCATTATCACTGATGACTGATGATATATTTATTGAAAAAGGTACACTGTGTCTGATGATTATAATT